>JAKMEU010000250.1 GCA_022425845.1 Luminiphilus sp.
GGACCGGGGATTGGTTCTGGGGGCGGATGAAAAAGATCCCTATGTGAACCGCATCCGTGGGCTAATCAGGCAGGGCTCGGATCTATATCTACTGGATCGATTGCTCACAGCAGGTGTCATCGAAGCCCGGGGCGCAGAGCGTTTTGGTCTCATTGCCGAGGCCCTGCCCGAAGGGGAGTTACAAACCTTCTACCGGGCCATAACCCGCTCGGAGTGCAGACACTATGAGCTGTTCCTGAATCTCGCCAGCGACTACTTTCCCAGCGACCTCATTGAAACCCGCTGGCAGGGTTTACTCGATGCCGAGGCTGACATCGTAGGGGAGCTGCCGATACGCGCTGCGCTCCATTGAAGCACGGCCACGCCCAGCGGGTGGGTGCTTATTTATCCAAGCATGCGATCCTGCCCATTCAGCCCGAACTGAGCCGACACTGGCAGCAGTGTATGGTCGTGCCCTGCTTTCGCGAATCCCCGGACTTTTTACTTCGCCTGCCACCACGCGTTTCGGGCAGTGAATTGCTGGTGATCTGCGTGCTCAATCGTCCGGACAGCGAACCAGACGCAGAGTGCAACACCCTTTTGCGCGCCTATCTGAAAGCCCACACCGAGCAAGAAATCAGCGCGGGATTGCGCCTGTGCCGAGTCACTGACCGCGCGGATATCCTGTTACTTGATCTCGAGGAAGTGGAAGGCCCTACACCCGACCAGCAGGGCGTTGGCAGGGCACGCCGACTGGGTTGTGACCTGGCGCTTTGGCTTATTCACTCGAACCGCATTACGTCACCCTGGATTCTCTCAAGCGATGCCGACGCACGGTGGCCCGAACACTTCATTGGGCGCGGATGGCCAGACGCCAGCGCGGGGGTTGCCCTTCCTTTTCAGCACCGGACCGAAGCTCGCACCGATCTGGCCAAAGCGACCCTGATCTACGAACTGTGGTTGCATGTCTATGTTTACGGCCTGGAAAGCGCGGGTTCGCCGTATGCCTTCCATACGCTGGGGAGCAGCTGCGCTTTTCACGCTGGCGCCTACGCGGCAGTGCGCGGCATGCCGCTTCGGGCGGGAGCTGAGGATTTCTACCTTCTGAACAAACTGGCCAAGGTCGGGCCCATCGAACGTCCGTCGGGTCCCCCCATCCTGATCGAAGCTCGAGCCTCAGCTCGGGTTCCCTTTGGTACGGGACCCGCAGTGCGGCGACTGATGGGGGGGCAAGGTAGTGAGAATGAGCGTTTCTTCTACCATCCTGACTGTTTTCTAGCACTAAAGGCCGTCCTGGACCAATTCCCACTCTGGCTGGAAGGCCCCAAAAGAGCCGCCACCCCTGCGCTGGAACAGCATCTCGGAGCAGATCTTGGCTCCAATGCTGAAGCAATCCTTACGCAAATGAATGTGGCCACGGGCATCGACCACGCCCGGCAGCATGGCGCCAATGCCACGGCGCGCCTGCGGCATTTACACACCTGGTTCGATGGGTTTCGGACGCTAAAATTCATTCACGCGCTGCGCGAACGATGCCGAGCTGACCTGACCTACCTGGAATTCATGCGACAGGACACACTGCAGGCCAAGGCGGGTGACCCCCTCGCCCTGCGCAATGCCATAACAGCGCCCTGGGGCTGGGACCTCTCGTAGTGCCCCGGCTCGGGAGGAAACAGAGCAGAGGGCAAAACCGGATGTGCCACTCCGGGCCTTTAATCCACTAAACTATCGGGGTCATTGAGGCAGGATATTTTTATGTTTGATCGGGTAATGGCGGTGATGCAGGACGACCTTGTCATGCTGGCGCTGCCCGCGTTTTTTGCCGCGCTGTTGATAGAATGGCTGTGGGCGCGAAAGCAGTTCCGTCCCGTTTATGAGAAGCAGGACTTCTGGGCATCCATGCGCATCATGGTGCTCACCGTGTTCGTGGACCTGTTACCCAAACTGGCGGGCATTACGCTGATGTTTGTCTGTTATGAATTCTCGCCACTGAAAGAATGGGTGGGTCGAACGGCTCCGTGGTGGATAGTCCTTTTCTTCCTCGATGATCTCACCTACTACCTGTTCCACCGGGGCAACCACGAAGTGCGATGGATGTGGGCGGGACACGCCTCCCACCACAATTCGCAGTACTACAACCTGGGCACCGCCCTTCGCCAGGGGGTTGGAGAGCGGGTCTCCAAATACCTCTTCTGGTGCCCGCTCGCGTTGCTGGGCTTCGATCCCGTCATGATCGTTACCATGATGAGCATTAGCCTTATTTACCAGTACTGGCTCCACACCGAGGCCATCGACCGCATGCCCCGATGGTACGAGTTCATCTTTAATACCCCCTCCCATCATCGGGTTCACCACGGCTCCAACACCCGCTATCTCGACCGCAACCATGGTGCCACCCTCATCATATGGGATCGCCTTTTCGGCACATTCAGCGAAGAACTCAACTCCGAGCCCGTACAGTATGGCCTTACCCACAACATCGAATCCCATCGCGTGTTGGACGTTGCCTTTGGCGAATATCGAAACATGGCGCGGGACGTCACAAGCGCCCAGCGCTGGCAGGATAAACTGGGCTATCTATTCAGGGCGCCCGGTTGGAGCCACAATGGGCCCGACAAGCGTTCCAATACGCTGAGACGAAAGGCTGGGCTGGCGTGATCCGCAGCTGGGACCGCGACCCAGCCCAGGATAGCGAGCGTTCCCCGGATGCAGGGCAGCCGTTCCGGGTCCCGCAGGGAGCAAGTCCAAAGGCGCCTTGAGCACCCCCGATGGTCGGGTGACAAACAGCCCTTCACATCGACTGTCCTTTGACGCAATGGCCCTCAGCGTCCTGAGGAACCTCCCCCGTCCGCCCCTTATACCCTAATCAACTATCAAAGTAATTTTTAATTCTTTTTTAAAAATCGATCCGAACGGTAGAGTTTCTCTGGTTTCCTCCTCTTCGCGGTAGATCATGTACCAGTACAACCTCATAGATCAGGCCATTGTTGACGCCCGCGTCACCCAGTTTGCCGAACAGATGGGACGCTACCTTCAGGGTGCTTTGACCGATGAGCAGTTCGCACCCATCCGACTGCAAAATGGCCTTTACTTACAGCGGCACGCCCCGATGCTTCGTGTCGCCATTCCCTACGGGACACTCAGTAGTCGCCAGCTGCGCAAGCTGGCCGACATCTCCCGACGTTACGATCGCGGTTATGGCCACATCACGACTCGTCAGAATATCCAGTTCAACTGGCTGGAAATGGCCGAGGTACCCCAGCT
>JAKMEU010000304.1 GCA_022425845.1 Luminiphilus sp.
AAGCTGCACGTATGCGGAAATAACCCTGACTGCGATGGCTATCAGGTGGAGACAGGGCAATTTCGCATCAAGGGCTACGATGGCCCGACGATAGAGTGCGATAAATGCGGCCTGGACATGCAGCTCAAAACCGGGCGGTTCGGCAAATATTTTGGTTGCACCGGCTCAGAGTGCAAAAATACCCGCAAGCTTTTGCGCAACGGCTAGGCGGCCCCGCCTAAGATGGATCCGGTTCCCATGCCTGAACTGGCGTGCGTGAAGGTTGAGGATCATTACATTCTCAGGGACGGCGCATCAGGCCTTTTCCTTGCGGCGAGCAAATTCCCAAAAAACAGGGAAACCCGACCCCCCTTCGTTGATGAACTCATTCCCCATCAGGCTGAGATCGATCCCAAGTATCATTTTTTGCTGGATGCACCGTTGAAGGATGATGCCGGAAATCGTAGTCAGGTGCGCTATAGCCGCAAGACCAAGGAACAATACGTCATGACCGACGTAGACGGAAAGGCGACGGGATGGAAAGCGTTTTTTGACGGCGGAAGCTGGCAGGTTTCGGGCACAGCGAAGGCTCCAAAAAAGAAAGCGGCCAGTAAAAAGAAGGTGGCCCGTCGCAAGAAGTCTCCAGCGAAAAAGGCCGCACCCGCGGAGACAATCCCGCAAGAGGGAGACTGATCTCTATGGGCAGTGCACGGGGGCTCGCCAATCACTCCCTGTACATGGCCCGAATACTCATTGAGACCTGGGGCGGCATGCTCGACAGGGATGAGGGTCCCGGCAGTAATATCCTCGAGGCTGCTTTTGGCCCGGCCGTCCGCGGGCATCTGTTGGATGCCTATGGCTGGTTCTTGCTGGCCATGACGCGCACTGTCCCACTCCCCGAAGCACCCCCTCACAGGACTGACGAGTTGCCCAACACACGAGAGGGTATCGCCGAGCCGGGTGAAATTCGGGAGTACCGTAATTTGGAGCAAGAGGGCTGGCTGGCTCGCCTTCAGGCCTTACCTGAGCGGGGTGTTGCCCGCCCCGTTCCGGCTGGGCGGCTTGCATCCAGCAGTTCAAGACCCCATATCGGAGACTATCGGGACTGGTGCGAGCAATTTGATCAGTTATTCAGCCGCATGGCTGATTGTATGGACGAATACTGAGCACGGCGGCAATTACCCGGTTTCATGGTGGTGCAGCATCCGATGGGCTGCTACCATTCTTCTACACCTTTGTTAAAGGATTTCGCATGACCACTGCTTTGCTGGAAATTGTCGATCTGGGTGACGGTGAGATTGTTCTGCAGCGCGCGGATGAAGAGGGGAGCGATCCACTGGTCAGTATCCAGTTCTCAGAGGAAACGTCGGCTTATCTGATGGAGAACAACCTCGAGGTCGCGAAGGCGATGATACAGGCCGGTATTCAGACAGCGGCACGCCTCGCCGAGTTGAGTAACGTTGAAGTTGAGGCGGAAGCCTCGGAGTCCACAGACGGTCGAACTGTGCACTAATGGGCTGCGCTCAAAGCGCGCCCGAAGGTCATTGGATGGTCGGGGTTATCCCCGGCGTATAACGCCCACACTCACCCCCTCAATAGCAAAGCTCTGGGTCGCCAAGTCCACATGGATGGGCTCGTAGGCGTCGTTTTCAGCAATCAGCTCGACATGCTGGCTGTCCGGTTTTTTCAACCGCTTGACCGTCACCTCATCGTCAATACGCGCCACAACAATTTCATTTTCCGCTGCGACAGGGGTGCTGTGCACAGCCAGCAGATCGCCGTCGAAGATGCCGACGTTGATCATGCTATCGCCCGTCACCCTCAGTAAGTAATCGGCATGCGGGTGGAACATGTCTCCCGCGACAGCGCAGCGTTCTTCAATATGCTCCTGGGCGAGCACAGGCGACCCCGCGGCTACCCGACCCACAACAGCCAGCCCGGCGGGTTCGGCATCGGCGAGTCTAATGCCGCGGGAGGCGCCAGGAATCATCTCGATGGCACCTTTACGGGCCAGAGCCTTCAGATGCTCTTCGGCGGCATTGGCGCTTTTGAACTCCAGCTCCCGAGCGATCTCGGCCCGCGTGGGTGGATATCCGGTTTCGTCGATACTGCGGCGAACCACGTCCAGTACCTGCCGCTGGCGTGCGGTTAATTTAATCATTCGCTGCCCCAACTACTGTTCACCTGTACAAGCTGGTATTTTATACAGTAATCAATGTGTTGTCACGGCATGTCTTGATTGACCCGAGGCGTGGCACCCTGAGGCGCCCTCGGGTTAGCATCTACCGAACTCAAGGGATCGCAGACGGTATGGATGCATCGACACAGATTATGACCGAGTGGCTGGCGCCGTTTGCTGAGCGGCTTCACCTTCCTGTCTTCGTTTTGATTCTGGCATTTCTGCTGGCGTTGGGGTTGCTGGGCCATCTTCTTATTGGTCAGGCGGTACGGCAGCTACACCGGGCTGCCCAGCATTCCGAGACCCGATGGGACAACGTCCTGGCTGATGCGGTCGTGCAACCCAGTGAATGGGCCATGTGGCTGGTCATCGCCTATCTGTCCCTCGGGCTGTTTGAGGGGGCCGACCAATTCCGGAGCCTGGTGAGGCAGGCTGCGGATACGGGTCTGATCTTATTGCTGGGCTGGACCGCCCAGCGAACACTTGCGGGTATTGAGACTGAGCTCCTGGGGGAGCATCGGGCACCGCGCCAATCCGATGATCGCGCCACGATTCGAGCGACCGTCCGCCTTGCCCGTATCAGCCTCTGGATCATCGTCGCGCTGATGATTCTGCAATCGGTAGGTGTTTCGGTGTCGGGCCTGCTGGCATTTGG
>JAKMEU010000317.1 GCA_022425845.1 Luminiphilus sp.
AGCGCGTGCTCCCGGCCGCCCCCACCCACAACCAAAATTTTCATAGACCCCACTCCACCACCGATCAGTGTCGGAAATGCCGCATGCCGGTAAAGACCATCGCCATGCCGGCCTCGTTTGCCGCGGCAATAACGTCATCGTCCCTGATGGATCCGCCGGGTTGAATGACGGCGGCGATACCGCGTTCGGCGGCGTTATCTATACCGTCCCGAAATGGGAAAAAGGCGTCGGATGCCATAACGGCACCCTTGACCGGCAGTTCAGCATGTTCAGCTTTGATGGCGGCAATCCGGGCCGAGTTGACACGCGACATCTGGCCTGCCCCGATGCCGATGGTTCGGTTATTGGCGGCGTAAATAATCGCGTTTGATTTTACGAACTTGGCTACCTTCCAGGCAAAGAGCAGATCAAGCCACTCCTGTTCAGTGGGTTGGCGTTCAGTGACGACCGTGAGGTCATCCCGATTGATCATCCCATCATCCCGATCCTGCACCAGCAATCCGCCGTTCACGCGCTTGAAGTCGAGGGCACGCACCGGAGCAGACCACTCTCCTGTCTCCAGTAGTCGGACGTTTTTCTTCTCAGCCACGGCCTGCACCGCTGAGGCACTGATACGCGGCGCAATGATGACCTCAACAAATTGCCGATCGACGATGTTTTGTGCGGTTTTTTCGTCGAGTTCCCGGTTGAACGCAATGATGCCGCCGAAGGCCGACTCCGGATCGGTACTGAATGCCAGGTCGTAGGCAGCATTCAGTGTATCTGCGACCGCTACGCCACAGGGGTTGGCATGCTTCACAATCACGCAGGCGGGGTCCTTAAAATTTTTGACGCATTCCAGCGCGGCATCGGTATCCGCCACGTTGTTGTAGGAAAGGGCTTTTCCTTGCAGTTGCACCGCTGAAGCAATGCCGACCTCTGGTGGATTGCGCTCCTTATAAAAAGCTGCGCCCTGGTGCGGGTTTTCACCGTAGCGCATCGTTTCGGCTTTGAGCAGTTGCAGGTTGAGGGTGCGTGGCAGGCCGGGACTGCCATTTCCCAATTGCTGGCCAAAATAGTTGGCTATGGCGCCATCGTAGTGGGCCGTGTGCTCAAACGCTTTGATGGCCAGATCAAATCGAGTTTTCTGCCCAATGGCATTGCCGTTGGCGTCGAGTTCTTCCAGCAGGCAGGGGTAATCGCCCGCATCAACGACGATCGTGACATCACGGTGATTCTTCGCGGCGGCCCGGACCATTGTGGGTCCGCCGATATCGATATTCTCGATAGCATCTTCCAGGCTGCAGTCTGGGCGTGCCACTGTCGCCTCAAAGGGGTATAGGTTCACCACCACCATATCGATGGGCGCAATATTGTGTGTCGACATCACATCATCATCGGTACCCCGGCGGCCCAGAATGCCCCCGTGGATAGTGGGATGCAGTGTTTTGACCCGCCCGTCCATCATTTCGGGAAAGCCGGTATGGTCGGAAACCTCGGTGACCGTCAGCCCCGCTTCCCGCAGCAGCTTACAGGTGCCCCCCGTTGAAAGAAGTGTGACGCCTCGATCCGCGAGGGCCTGTGCAAACTCGGCGATTCCCGTTTTATCAGAGACACTGATGAGGGCGCGACGAACAGGGGCGAGATGGGGCTCAGTCATGGCTGGAGAGATCCTGCAACGGTTTAAGGGGAAGGTTCAAAGCAAGTCGTACTGCCGGAGTTTGGTTCGCAGGGTGCCGCGATTGAGGCCCAGCATGGCGGCAGCTTTGCTCTGGTTGCCGCAGGTCTCCTCCATCACCGCCCGTAGTAGGGGTTCTTCGACCTGTGCCAGTACCAGCCGGTGTAGGTCGGTGCAGTCTGCCCCGTCCAGTTGTTGAAGAAAGTGACTAATGCTTTCATGCGCGCTTTCGCGCAGTGGGCGGGGTGTACCAGAGGGCTTGGTAGCGCTCATGCCGCTTTACCGCCGCTGCGATCACAGGGTTTGAGGGTCAGTAATTTCAATTCGGCTTCTCTTAACAGTGCCTGCTGGGCCTCATGATCTCCCAAAGCGTTAAACCGCGACTTCCAGGGGCACGCTGTGTGAGGCATTTCCCGATGCAGCGTATCAAAGAACCAGCCGGTATGTTTTCGGGCGATTCGCGTTCCCAAAAACTCCCCATAAAAATCATGCAGGGCAGCAACATGCCCGCGCATCAGGGCGAAGCGTTCCGCGAGATTGGGTTTAATGGCCTCGCTGCCAACCCCGGATTGGGCGATATGCCCGGGTAGCCAGGGATTACCCTGTGCGGCTCGGCCGATCATTACGCCCGCAGCCCCTGTGGCCTGCATAACGTGATGCGCTTTTTCTACATCAGTAATATCGCCGTTGGCGAGTACAGGAATACCGACGGCGTCGACGATTGCCGCGATGGTGTCGTACTCTGCTGCGCCCAGAAACCGGTCCGCCCGCGTCCTGCCGTGAACGGCGAGCATTTGGATGCCGGCGCGTTCGGCAATGTTCGCAATGGCGACCCCGTTACGCCGATCCCGCGAGACGCCGGTACGAATTTTGAGTGTGACGGGGACGTTAACGGCCGCCACTACCGCATCGAGGATGGCTCCTACCTGCCTCTCATCTGCGAGCAGGGCTGAGCCTGCTGCTTTCCGACAGACCTTCTTGGCGGGGCAGCCCATGTTGATGTCGATAATATCGGCACCCTCGTCGACATTCCTGCGTGCCGCCTCGGCGAGCTGTTGCGGTTCGCTACCGACAATCTGGATGGAGCGGATGCCCTCATTGGTACTGTGGCGCCTGCGCTGCATCGACTTCCTTGAGTCGACGAGGCTGGCATCAGACGTCAGCATTTCTGCAACAGCCATGCCCGCGCCCAGCCTGACGCTCATTTCACGCAGCGGTAAGTCCGTCACGCCCGCCATGGGGGCGAGGACTACTGAATTGGGCAAGGTCAATCCGCCGATGCGCAGGGGACTGGCCAGGGGGCGTACTGAGGTAGCCGCCAGTGGCGCTTGACGCAGTAACAGGGCTTGTGGACTCAGATCAGACAAAAAGAGCACCGGCACGGAGGGGTGAGGGCGAAGCATGATACATCCGGATGTGCCATGGATGAAGGTAGTAAGCCAAATTTTTCTGCAACGTCAGTAAAGGCAGGGTTAATTGTTGCGAATATCTGTAAAAGACGAAGAAATGGGCACCCCGTTACGATCCGTTAGACAACGCGCGGCGTATTGGGCAGAATCACGAGAAAAGCTATCTAACTGACGTGAAATGGCGGCGAACTGTCGAGATGTCTGATATTTTGTTGATTAATGGTCCCAACCTCAACTTGTTGGGAACGCGAGAACCCGATCGGTACGGCACAGAGTCTCTGGACGAGATAAACAGGCGCCTGATGGCCGAGGCAGAGCGGGGCGGCGTGACCTTGCGTTGTTTACAGAGCAACGCCGAGCCTACGCTTATCGACGAGATCCATGCTGCGCCTGATGCCGGCACGCGATTCATCATTATCAACCCTGCCGCGTTTACCCACACCAGTATTGCGCTACGGGATGCCCTGCTGGCGGTGGGTATTCCATTTATCGAGGTGCATTTGTCCAACGTGCATGCTCGAGAGGCATTCCGCCAACACAGTTACTTCTCAGACATTGCCCAGGGCGTTATCTGCGGTTTGGGCAGTTTCGGCTATGACTGCGCCCTCGCCGGTGCCCTAAAAACCTTATCCCTCCAACATGAATCCTGATTGAGGACCCTCGCCATGGATATCCGTAAAGTCAAAAAATTGATAGAGCTGCTCGAAGAGTCAAATATTGACGAAATCGAGATTATTGAAGGAGAGGAGTCGGTCCGAATCAGTCGCAACAGCCAAGGTGCCGCGGCCCCCATGGCTTACGCGGCACCTCAAATGATGGCCCCGGCACCGGCAGCCATGGCCCCGGCTGCACCCGCCGCCGCGCCTGCCGCGGCGCCAGAACCCGCTGCAGTTGAATCGGTTTCAACCGATAACGCCGTGCTGTCACCCATGGTCGGCACCTTTTACCGCTCGCCCGGCCCGGAAGCCCCCGCCTTCGTTGAAGTGGGTCAAACGGTGCGTGTAGGTGATGTGCTGTGCATTGTTGAGGCCATGAAAATGATGAATCAGATCGAGGCAGATCGCGCGGGTACGGTCACCGCAATTCATGTCGAAAATGGCGAGCCGGTGGAGTTTGACCAGCCCCTGATCACTATTGCCTGAGGTCCGTCACAGCCAAACACGCTGTTGGCCACGAGGAATCATTTCATGCTAGAGAGAGTTTTAATCGCCAATCGTGGTGAAATTGCCTTGAGGGTGCTGCGCGCCTGTCGGGAACTGGGGATCGAGACGGTCGCGGTTCACTCCACGGCTGATCGCGAGCTGAAACACGTTCGATTGGCCGACCAGGCCGTCTGTATTGGTCCGCCTCCTTCGGCACAGAGCTACCTTAACGTGCCCGCCATTATCAGTGTGGCCGAGGTCACCAATGCCGATGGCATTCATCCTGGCTACGGGTTTTTGTCAGAGAACGCTGATTTCGCCGAACAGGTCGAAAAGAGCGGCTTTGTATTTATTGGCCCCCGTGCGGAGACGATCCGACTGATGGGGGACAAGGTATCGGCCAAGCACCAGATGAAGCGCTCGGGAGTGCCCACGGTGCCTGGCTCTGAGGGCGCTGTTCCCGAAGATCCCGACGAGATTCTGCGCATTGCGCGGGATATCGGTTACCCGGTGATCGTCAAGGCCGCAGCAGGCGGCGGCGGTAGGGGTATGCGGGTTGTCCATAACGAAGAGGTCCTGCTGAGCTCGATTCAGGTGACCCAGTCTGAGGCGCAGGCGGCATTTGGCTCGCCGGTGGTCTACATCGAGAAATTTCTTCAGCGACCCCGCCATGTAGAAGTACAGGTACTTGCCGATGGGCAGGGGGGTGCTGTTTATCTGGGAGATCGGGACTGCTCCCTGCAGCGCAGGCACCAAAAAGTCATCGAGGAGGCGCCGGCTCCCGGTATTGAGGATCGACTGCGTAAAGAAATTGGCGAAGCCTGTGTCCGCGCCTGTATCGATATCGGCTACCGCGGCGCCGGCACGTTTGAGTTCCTGTACGAGGATGGTGGTTTCTATTTCATTGAGATGAATACTCGTGTTCAGGTGGAGCATCCGGTGACAGAGATGATTACCGGCGTTGATATCGTACGTGAACAGTTGCTCATCGCCTCTGGCGAGAAACTGTCGATCCGACAGGAAGACGTCTGCTTCAGTGGCCACTCTATTGAGTGTCGAATCAACGCCGAGGACCCGCGCAACTTTCTGCCGTCCCCTGGCACCATCAATACTTTCCACGCCCCCGGTGGCCCGGGCGTTCGGGTGGATTCACACGTTTACAACGGCTATACGGTACCTCCCCATTACGACAGTCTCATTGGCAAACTGATTACCCATGGCGACACCCGGGAATCCGCACTGGTGAAGATGCGTCAGGCCCTTGATGAACTCATCGTGGAAGGCATACGAACCAACGCTGCTCTGCACCGTGAACTGGTAGTCGACCCCTCATTCATGGCGGGTGGGGTGAGCATTCACTATTTGGAAAGTAAGCTGGAACACGAACGTTGACCGACGCGGGATGGCAGGAGCTCCGCTTCGCGACCACCCCGGAACTGGTTGAGGCGCTGGAGAGCTGGCTGTTTGAGCACGGCGCGTTGGCCGTCACTCTGGAAGACGCCGCCGACGAGCCCCTGTTGGAGCCGGGTCCCGGTGAAACGCCGCTCTGGCAGGCCATAGAGCTTGTGGCGCAGTTTGAGCAG
>JAKMEU010000353.1 GCA_022425845.1 Luminiphilus sp.
AGCTTCACCTTAAGGGCGGTGTGCCCCAGTCCGGAACCGGGCGGATCCAGTGGCGAGATGCGGCGTGGACGGCGACCAGTGGTGATGTTGCCCTCGGCCACTACAACATAGTGGTCTCTGGTAATGGCTCGGGCCTTGGGGGTGCTGTTGAGACCGTATCAGGGCCTCTTGAGGTGGAGGGTGATCTGCAGTGGGTTGAAAATCGTTATGCCGTCGACCTCGCGCTTTCAGGTCCTGCCACTGAAAATCGCGGTCTGGCGGAAGCCCTGCAGTTTCTTGCCCAGCCCTCTCCCAATGGATTTGATATGGTGTTGTCGGGGACGTTGTAATGTTGGCTGCCCCAGAGGAAATCTCCCCTCAAGAGGAGAGAGTTGAGAGGCCCGCCTTATGTTAGCTATCCCGAATAGAGGGTGGTTTGCCTGCCTGTTTCTCGCGGTGCTTTTTGGTCACGCCGTGGCTGATGAACAGCCCGGCGTCATGGACGGACTCCCGCCGTCAGCCGATACCCAGGTTACGAAGGCCAATTATTTGACCGCGCCTTACAATCGTTGGGCGTTTCGTAATGCCAGCGCCCCCCTTAACGTTGTGATGGTGCCCCGGGGAGGGGAGATCTGGCACTTCGGTCGAGATAATGAGCGATTGGCAGACTACACACCCTCCGGTGATATGACGCTGGCTGAACTCTTCGAGGTCAATTTCGCTGATGGACTGCTGGTCGTCCAGGGAGAAACTATTCTCAGCGAGCACTATTTTGGAGGCTTTGAAGCCACTGACCAGCACCTTTGGTTTTCCATGACCAAATCACTGGTCAGTGCCCTTTTTGGCCTGCTTGTTGAGTCCGGTGCTGTGGCACTGGAGAGCTCCCCCGCCCGTTATATTCCCGAGCTTGCGGGTACGGCCTTTGAGCGGGTGAGTATTCAGGAAGTTCTTGACCACACGACGGCCCTCGCGTTCAAAGAGAACTACACGGATCCGAATAGCGACTTTTTCCGCCATTATGCACCGGCACTGGGCATGATGTATCAGCCGGGTGCTTCCGATGCACAGCCCCATGACGAGGGGATTTATGGCGTGCATGATTTTCTGTCAGACTTCGTGAAACCTGATCCTGCGCTGGGACCGGGGGATGCGTTCGCCTACAACTCGGCCAACGCAGACGTGTTGGGTTGGTTGGTGGCACGACTGATGGAAAGATCTCTGGATGAGGCGATCACCGACTCTGTCTGGCGACACCTTGGCGCTGAGCATGACGCCTATATTGTCGTTGATCGGGCTTATATGCCTGTGGCTACGGGTGGCTTCAATGCCACTCTTCGGGATGCTGCCCGTTTCGCCCTCATGATTCGGGACAAGGGTGTTTTTGATGATCAGCGCCTGTTACCGGCGGGTTGGCTGGACGCCATGCTCTCGGCTTCCGATAAGGATCGGGCCAATATGTCGGCGAATGCGGTTTATGCGAAAATGCCATGGTCGGCCTATAAAAACATGTGGTGGATTCTGGATGCCGATGCGGGGGAGTTCTGCGCCGTAGGAGTTCACGGGCAGGTGATTTACATCAATCGGGCGTCTGACACGGTGATGGTTTGGTATTCGAGTCAGCCCGATGCTTCTGCTGCGGTGTCGCCACATTTTCTAGTGAAACTGGATGCTGCTCGAGCCCTTGCGCAGCATCTTGCAGAGGGGGAGTCCTGAGTTATGGTGGCAGTGAGTGGTAATGCGCATTGGTCCAGCCGGTTCACTTTTATCATGGCCTCGGTGGGTTTTGCTGTGGGCCTTGGCAATATTTGGCGATTCCCCTATGTAACAGGCGAGAACGGCGGGTCGGCCTTTGTTTTGATCTACCTGTTTTGTGCTTTTTGCATTGGTGTGCCCTGCCTCGTGTCGGAGCTGTTAATTGGTCGCCGCGGCCAGCACAGCCCCACCGAGTCAATGGCGCGGGTGGCGGAGGAGTCGGGCCGCTCCCCCCACTGGCGAATCGTGGGCGGAATGGGCGTTTTTACGGCATTTGCCATATCTATCACCTATGCCGTAGTTGTTGGTTGGGTGCTTTCCTACCTGGCACGGGCGGTGATGACGGGTTTTTCCGGGGTTGACGCGGAGAGCTCGTCCCAGGCTTTCGACGCATTGCTCGCCAACAGTGGCGGGATGTTGTTTTGGACGCTGGTAGGCAACGTTGTGGTAGGGCTTATTATTTTCTCCGGGGTGAAAGGCGGCATTGAACGCGCCGTTAATATCATGATGCCCCTGATGTTTGCCCTGCTTATCGGCCTGAGTATTTACAATGCCTTTACCGGGGGCTTTATGGAGACCCTTGAGTGGCTGTTCAAACCCGATTTCAGCAAAGTTGGCCCCGATACGCTTCTGGCCGCGATTGGTCAGGCTTTCTTTT
>JAKMEU010000374.1 GCA_022425845.1 Luminiphilus sp.
ACGGGGCCCCTGCAGGCCACACCATTGAATCAACAGGAATGCCAAAACACCATGAACTGCCAGAGCCCCAATCCCTGCTCCGCCATGTCCTTCACCCCACCTAAATCGGCAGGAACTGTCCTCAGGACGCTCTTCGGGGGCCTTCTGCTGGTTTGTTTCGCACCCTGGGTGCAGGCCGATGCACTACCGGAGGACGATGCCGCAATCCATGCCCTCCTGGACGGTCTTCATGACGACGCGGCCCAGGCACGGTTTGCCGCCTATTTTTCCCGCTATACCCCGGACGCGGTTTTTCTCGGCACCGACCGCAGTGAACGCTGGACCCTTCCCCAGTTCATGGCCTACGCGGCGCCGGTTTTTGACGACGGGCGTGGCTGGACCTACCACCCAGTGGAGCGGCATATCGAGGGCACAGGCGATACCCGCTGGTTTGATGAAGTACTCCACAACGCAAAACTGGGGCACTGTCGCGGCACCGGTGTGGTCGTTCGAACCCCGGAGGGTTGGCGAGTCGCCCACTACGCGCTCACCATGCTGGTCCCCAACAGCATTGCCGCCGACGTAGGGCAGCAGACCCAGGAAGCGGACGCAACGGGTAATCCGCAATGAGGCGATGTTGCGCGGCGCCCCTTGTTACCTGTTGTCAGAACGGCATTAACACCGTGAACGGCACAGTCCCGGAGTTCTGACCATGCGCATCACATTGATTCCCTTACTGTTGCTTTTAGCGATCCATTCCCAGCCCAGCTCAGCCCAGCATAGCCAAGCCCAGCACAGCCCAGCCACAGTGCAGAAAATGTCTTTCTGATTACCCTCGATGGTTTGCGCTGGACAGACCATGAGGCAGGCCTTGAAGGCGCTGAACAGATTTGGATTGCCCTGCTGGGACCGGGTGTTACCCCGCAGGGGGAGGCACGAAACGCAACGGCACTGGGACAGGACCAGATTGCCACTACCGTGTCAGCACTGCTGGGGCTGGACTATGCCGCTACCGGGCCGGTGGGGCCGTCGCTGATGGATCCCTGACCCACCGGCAGCAGCGTGGCATGAGAAGAACTTCACTGCCGGTCAACGCGAGATCATGGGTGCCATAGGATGCGCTGCCCCTAAACGGGCAACGACCTCGGTCAGAGCGGCACACCCTTGCTTTTCAGCAGCGTCTCCAGCGGTTCGAGGTGGTCGTGATAGTGCTCCCAAAGGTTCAGGGCGTCTCGATAGATGGGCTGTCGTACCTGCTCGGAGCTGGCCGTCCGCACCGCCCGGTCTTTCTCGTAATAGCGCAGGCAGGCCTCCTCAAAATCGAGGCCGCTGTGGGCGAGCAGCGTGTGCACCTGGGATTCCAGATCCTGCACCACCGCTTCATATTGCACGGTGAGCACGCCGTCAGGGAACACCCCGTGCCAGTGCGCCATCAGGCGCAGGTAGTCGGCGTAGTAATGACCAATCTCCTCCAGCCCATAGGTGAATTCCTGACCCCGGGCGAACAGCTGCTTGAAGTTGGCAAAGCAGGCCGCCATCGGATGGCGACGGGCATCAATGATGGTGGCGTTGGGCAGGATTGTTTTGATGAGGCCAATGTGCAGCCAGTTGTTGGGTAGCTTATCGACAAACCGGGGCTTATCCGTGCGATAGCCGGCCGCTCGATCCAGATACTGCTGACCCAGTGCCACGCGCTCATCGGCTGACAGATCCTGAAGAATGCGGGGGTACTGGCTTTCCTCAGAGCGCTTGCGGCGACCGGACAGCTCGCTGGCGAGGCGGCCAATAAAAGGTAATTCCGCCGTGGCCTCCACCTCGGAGTGGCTGGCCAGTATCTGCTCCAGAAGCGTTGAACCCGCTCGAGGTAAACCCAGTACAAAGATCGGCGCGTCGGAGGGATGGCCCGGGGTTTCCAGAAGACCCGAACCACAGTGGGCGATCATGGCATCCACCCGCTCGGTAGTGCCCGCCGGATCGTAAGAGCTGAACTGCCGTTTGATGGCGTTGCCCTGCGCATAAGCCTCAAAGGATGTCGCATAGTCGCCCCGGTCTTCGTGGGCTTTACCCAGGGCAAACGCCAGGTGGTACTTATTTGGGCCGGGCCGATCGATGGCGTCGTACTCGCGGCGCATGGCAGCGACTGTTGCTTCATCAAAGGACACGGTTTTCAAATTGGCCAGGCTCCAGTAGGCCTCACCCGCCCCGGGGTCCGAAGTAATGGCGCGCTGGTAAGCAGCCGCCGCATCGGCACCTCTACCGCCGTAACGAAGGGCGTGCCCGTAGCTGGTCAGGATGCCCGCGTTGTCGGGTACGTTTGTCAGAATGTCGGCATACAGCTCATGGGCCTCCTGAAAGCGACCGGCCATCGCGAGGACCGCGGCATACTGCACCTGATGAGTCAGTTGATTGGGCTGCGCGTCCCTGAGATAAGCGCATTCCTCCAGAGCCCTGGCAAATTCCTGATGGCGTGCCAGGGCCGTGACGTAGTTGGCCCGGGCAATATGAAAATCCGGCGCCAATTCCAGACAGCGCTCCAACAGGTTAATCGCCTCGTCCAGGATCCCGAGGGTGATACCAATTTCGGCCAGCAGCCGAATCGCATCCACGTCATGGGGGCGTCGCTTGAGATATTCCCTGCAGATGCCCTCCGCCACCCCCAGACGACCCGCGCTGACCAGGTCCAGGGCCTTCTGCAACAGGGGGTCAAGGCCCTTCTGGCGGATCATCTGGCGATAGGCCTCCGCAGCGGCCATGTCATCGCCCTCGGCAGCACACACCTCGTAGAGATCACGCCATGCGGCGGCAAAATCGGGCTTTAATGCCACAGCTCGCTCCAGCGCCTGTCGTGCAGCACTGAGCCGGCCCAGCCCGCGCAGCGCCAGTGCCAGCTCGTGGTGCGCAGGCTCAAGCCCGGGGTCCTCTGCCAGAACACGCTGCAGCAGGGGCTCCGCCGCCGCGGGGTCCCCCGATCGGCGCAGGGCATAGCCGTGCAAAAGAATCAGTCGTAAATCATGGGGATCAATCCCCCGCGCCTGCACGCAGAGATCCCGAGCGCGCTCGGGATCCTGATTTCGCAGGGCGGCGCGGGCCTGCTCAAAAAGTGGCTCGATAGATGACATAGGATCTGGTTATTGGCGAGTAATCGTTGCGACAAACCCAGTATGCGGTGCAATACCCCAGTAACGCAAAGGGCGTCCCGAAAGACGCCCTTTGTGGTTTAAAAACGCGCGACGTATCAGAAGCTTTGACGCCAGCGGACGCCAATGCTGCGGGGCTGGTTAACCTGGACCCGAGAGTCCCAGTTCACTGCGTTGATCCATACCACACCGCGTTCATCCGTCAGGTTCTGGACATACAGTTCAGCCGTCCAGGTTTCCTTCTGCAGCCCAAGAGACGAGTTGATCACGTCATAGGAGGGCTGCTCCCGGAGTTCATTCTGGGCCGAGCCGCCGTCGAACAGGGTGTTGTAGGACTTACCGGTGTACATATAAGACGCCTGCACAAACCAGTCCTGCATAAAGTCGTAACGGGTGGTGAGATTGAACTTCATGTCGGGAACCCGCGGCAAATCAGTGCCGGCCGCAGCGTCAGGTTCCGGGCTGTTGGGATTACGACGATAATCGGAAGTCAGGGTCGAATCGAGGAAACTCGCCGCACCTGTCAGGCTCCAGTTATCGGTAATCATGGCCGCGAAATCAAACTCAAAGCCGTTGCTCTCGGCATTACCCACGTTATAGGTCAGCGTAATCGGTGAGATCGACGTGTCGAGACGCGAGAACTGGAAGTCCTCCCAGTCCTGCCAGAAGGCCGCCGCGTTCAAACGCAACCGGCCATCGAACAGCTCCGACTTGAAACCCACCTCAACCGCTGTCAGGAAGTCGGAGGTGAATTCACAGCCGATGTTCACCTGACCCTGTCCGGGCAGACCCTCTGGAATACGGGTCTGGCAGAAACGGTTCAAACCGCCGGGCCGATAGCCCTCACCCCAGGTGGTGTACAGCATGATGTCATCGGTAATCTGCCAGTCTGCCGATACCCGATACACCTCGTCCTTGGTGCCCACAGTACGGCCCTCGGCGGCGCATTCGCTGCCGTAGTTGCTCTCAGGTCGATTGCCTTGGGGACCGAAGCCGCCACAGGGCCACCAGATGGTACCGGAGAAACCGTCAAGGGTACTTTCATAATCGAACTGGCGTGCACTTCCGGTCAGGGTAATGCGGTCCGTAATGTCGAAAGACACTTCACCGAAAATCGCCGTCTCCTCGTAGAGCCGCTCAAAATCGGTGGTCCAGTAAATATCGGGGGCATCCACCGCCGCCTGGGGGGTCTCGGCTAATCCCAACACGTGCCACTCGTAGTCGTTACTGCCCTCGACATCGACGTAGTAGAAACCCGCCATGTAGCGGAAACGCTTGTCAGGGTTAGAGGCATAGCGAACCTCGTAGGTCTGCCGGCCCTGGTTGCTCTCCTGGGTAAACTGCTCACGGGGATCACCACAAGTTCCAAAATAGCCGACGTAACAGTTGTAGTACGGCTCGACAAACCCATAGGACACGTAATAGTCGCTGTAGAGCGAGTAGTCGGCCTGAACTTCAATATCGCGATCGAGATCCGCTGCGGTAGCGGTCAGCGTGCCGCCCCACAATTCGCCTTCGATCTTGGCCGAAAACTGCGTCCACTTGTCAGTCATCGTCTCGGGCAGCAGCACCATGACCTTCAGGTCCCCCAGGGTGGGGTCGTGATCCCAAACACCCTCACGGTCGAGGTCCTGCATCATCGCCGTCGCAGTGAAGGTCCAGGAGTCACTCAGGTCAACACGCAGAGCGGCGCGGCCACCAAAGGTCGTGGCCTCGTTGAAATTTTCCTTCGCCACATCTTCATTACTGGCGACAAAGTCCGCTGCCACATCACGCAGTGGGCTACCCTCGGGCAATCCGTTACGGATATAACCCCGTTTGAACGTGTGTGTGCCCGGCACGTTATCGATATAGCCACCATCGTGCTTGTAGAATCCCATCACACGCAGGGCCGCCCGCTCACCCATGGGGATGTTGACGAAACCCTCAGCGCGGTAGCTCATATCACCGCTTTTGACCTGATTGGTGTCGAGGCTATAACCGCCAGAGAACTCACCAATCTCGGGAGCGTTGGTAATGATGCGCATGGCGCCCGACTGAGCGTTGGCACCAAAGGTTGTTCCCTGGGGACCCGCCAACACCTCAATTCGATTGACGTCATAGATGTGGGGGTTGAGGTAGTTGCCCACCAGCGTCACCGGTTGCTCATCAAGGTACACCGCAACACTGGGGTTGGCGCCCAAGGTGCTCTCTCCGCCGCTGGACACGCCGCGAATGTAAATGTTGCCAGAGCCCGGGCCCAGCGTGACGTAACTCACGTTGGGCAGCATCATCAGATAGTCTTCCATATCCGTGATGTTGAGGTCCTGAAGCTGGGTTTCGCCCAGCACCGAGACGCTCATCGGCACTTCCTGGACGCTCTCGGCACGCCGTGTTGCCGTAACCACGACCTCTTCGATCTGCGCCTGGGCAACACCGGGCAAGGCGACACCCGCCACGCCGACTGCACCGCAAGCCGCGGCGACCGCCATGGCCAACGGCCTGTTACCGCGACGCAGAGACATAGGTTGTTGACTGTCGTTGTTTTTGAACAGCATTCGTTGCTCCCCCTTTGATGCCGGATCCTGAGCTCTACCGGCTCTATCGGCTTTTTATCCAGGCCGCAAGCGACCGTTTGTCGATTGTCAATGGTTATACCCTCATTACCATTACGAAATCAATCGCAGACGGACGTCTAACTGCATCTTTGAGCGAACGGGAACAAGCGGCTGGGATCTGAACAGGGCCACACCGGGGTTTTCTCCCTGATCGAATGAGAATCGGTGTAGCATCAACGCCGTCCAGGGCCCTGCACCCTCGTGTGTGGCCATGCGCCCGTGCCCAAACGAT
>JAKMEU010000381.1 GCA_022425845.1 Luminiphilus sp.
GTCCTCTGCCCATACAGCGGCCAGTCCCGATGCCGACATCGCCCAGCCAAAAGGTCGCTGCGCCTGATCCGCCCAGCCCGAGGACTTTTTCGACGGGATGGAGTCTGTGGGAAACTTGCCCTGAAAATTATTTTCCTCGGCGCTCGCTAACGCGGTATGGCCATCGGTGGAGCCAATGACACCAAACTGATAGGGGTTGATACCCAGGGAGGCTTCCAGAGTGAGGCCGCGGCGTAGCGCTGATCGAACATAATCCCCGGCCTTGGGTTGGTATTCGGCCCAGGTCTTCTGGATGTAATACGGGTAGGTTTCAAAGTCTGCGAAGCTGTCCTCTGGCGATAACAGCGGGTGTGTCTCCGAGTCACCCTTGATCTGGGTGATCTCGACGATGGGCTCCCAATAACGCCGGGTCTCGGCGTAGGCGCCGTCCATCGTCCTGCCCCGCAGGGGCGTCATATCAAACATGACGCCTTTGGAGATATTTGAGTTATGGGGTATCGCGAGAAAAGTCCCTCCAGTCGTCTCAGCGGTCACCTCAAGCCACTGCCAGAGGTCTTCCGGAAAAGCGCTCTCGTCGAGCCCAAATGGCACAAAGCTCTGTGCAGTCTCAGCATCGATATCGCCGATGACGATTCGATGAAGGTTGGCGCCGCCGGGAATGGAACTGTATTCCCAGCCAATCAAAGCGGTGAATTCACCCGGTTCATTGTGGGCATCAGCGGCCTCGGTAATGGTCTTCCAGGCATCCGCTTCCACCAACGGCATGTCCGGAATCCATCCCACATCAGCATCCCAGTTCTCGGCCGCCGCTGCAAAGTCGGTGGTTGGCTCGGGCAAAACATCCACAAAAAGGCTTCGAGCTGTACCCTGATCAACGGCATCCTGGAGAACCGCTGAGGCGATCCAGGCTTTCATCCTGGCCATCAGGGAAAGGTCGTCCCGGGTCACGCCGTTCAAGTACACGCTGCGAATCACTCCCATTAATTCGGCGTGATCTGACACCACCAAAAAATCGAGAGGCGTCTCTAACTGCACACGGCGACCATCCCAGGCATGTTCCACCGGGGCTCCCTTCGCGAACCGATAAGCCATGTCGGGGGTTGCGGTCAGATTGTTGTTGGCAAACGCATCCGAAGAGTAGTTGGTGTGGAGGTGGGTATCACCCCACAGCAAGCGTTTGTCATCTGCCACAACGCCCTGCCCCATAGCGATACAGGCGAGCGCCACTATCGTTTTTTTCATCATATCGATTGCATCCAGGTTGGCAGGTATTGGGGTTCGGTCAGGCGCTTATTTTCCCTTCCAGGCGTACGGCTTCTTTTCAAAAAAAGCGGCGACCGCGTTCGGGCAATCTTCGCTTGAAATACACACCTCCTGTAATTGCGCTTCGCGGGTAATCGTATCGCCAAGGGAGGCGGTTACCGCAAAGCGAAGGGCCTCTTTGGTGTAGCGCAGCGCAAGGGGTGAGCGGGCCGCAAGGTCCTCGGCAAACGACTGAACGTCGTCAGCAAAACTGTCCTTGGCAAAAACTCGATTCGCGAGCCCCCAGTCCAGTGCTTTATCCGCGCCCAACTTCTCGCCGAGCACCATCAATTCGTAGGCTCGGCGACTACCGAGCAATTTCTGCAGCAGCCAGGTGGAGCCCCCGTCGGGAATCAACCCTATCGCCGAAAACGGCTGGTACAGGTACGCATCCTCTGCCATAACCACCAGGTCACAGGCCATGGCATAGCTGTAGCTGATGCCAGCGCAGGGGCCGTTGACCGCTGCAACCCATACTTTTGGGCCTTCCGCGATAGCGAGAACCCCTGGCTTGAACTCGTGTATCAGGTCATCCCGCGTCTGGGCCCCCACCATAAGGCCACCCGAGCCAGCGTCCTCCGCAAGATCAGCGCCGGCTCCAAACGCTCGCCCTTCCCCTGTGAGAACGACGACCCGTATCGATTCATCAAGGTTCAGCTCTCGCGCAGCTGCAAAGAGATCTCTACGCATCTGGCCATTCATGGCGTTCAGGCTGGCTGGACGATTGAAAGCAACCCGGGCAACAGCGCCATTACAGGATACATTCAGGGTTTCAAATTCAGGCATGGTTACTTCTCATTTTTAGTCTGGTGAAAATCAGCAGTGGCGAGGCTTCATTATCGAATATTCGCAGAGTTGCGAATCCTGACACTCCTCAGCTGAGCACTCAAGGCTCTGCCTCTCGCTGCGGTCTGCATTTGTTTCAGTTTTGGGTTCATTCGACGCCGTTGGCTCCCAGGGGTCTCAAAACCCCCCGACAATAATGACAGCAGTAGGTTGCTCTGCGCGCCTGAATTCGATTGTGCCGGGTCGTTGATAGGCGATGCTCTCGGCAGCTACAGGCATAGGCATGCTCACGTTGCCGCCTGACCGGAACCTGACTCAGGTCCCCGGTATAGGTGGCCTTTGGACTTGCACCCAATGCGACCATTAATGCCCGCCATTCCGGACCATGAGGTTTTACCCGCCCGGGCCCAAAGCGCTGATGGATCGCATAATGAGCCACCTCATGGGGGACGGTATCGGAGATATGAAGATCCAACTCCGTAGCGAAAACCCAAGGGTTAAAGCGGAACCAACGATCCGACGCTTTATAGCAATACATCCCCGC
>JAKMEU010000020.1 GCA_022425845.1 Luminiphilus sp.
GTACGGTCACCGTGCAGAACGAGGGCTTTGCCCTCGAGCTGTCCAACCCACAGGTTCTGATCGGCATCTTCATTGGTGGCTCCATTCCCTTCCTGATTGCCTCAATCACTATGACCGCTGTGGGTGAAGCGGCTTTTGACATGATCAACGAAATCCGCCGTCAGTTTAAGGAAATTCCGGGCCTCCTCGAGGGCACCGCGGAACCCGATACGGCGAGTTGTGTAGATATCGCCACGACTGCCGCGCTGAAGCGCATGATCCTGCCGGGTGCCATTGCTGTGTTGGCTCCGGTCATCGTCGGTTTTGGCCTCGGTCCCGAGTCGTTGGGCGGAATGCTGGCCGGCGGTCTTTTGGGTTGTGTGTTGATGGCCCTGATGATGGCCAACGCCGGCGGTGCCTGGGATAACGCCAAGAAGTACGTTGAAAAAGGGCATCTGGGCGGCAAGGGTTCCGACACCCACGCTGCAGTCGTCGTGGGTGACACGGTGGGAGATCCCTTCAAGGACACCTCCGGACCTTCCATGAACATCCTGATCAATGTGATGGCAATTGTCAGCCTGGTGATTGCACCCCTGCTCTGAGCGTTCTGTCGCTGCCCTGATCGGGCAGCAATAAAAAAAGGAGCCGTAAGGCTCCTTTTTTTTGGCTGTGCCGCGGGGTTAGACGATCGATTTCATCTCAGTCATATACCCGCGCAGTTCTTCACCCACCAGCTCTACCGTGTGATTGCGAATCTCGGCATTGACCTCCACGAGGGTGCGGTTGTCGACGCCGTTATCGCCCGTCATGCCCACGCCGATCACATCGGTGCCGACGGTTTGCATGAAGTCCATCAGTAGCGGTCGTGCGGCCTGGTCAAAGAGGTAGCAGCCGTACTCGGCGGTGTCGGAGATCACCACGTTCATTTCATAGAGCTTTTTGCGCGCTATGGTATTGGCAATTAGCGGTGTTTCGTGGAGCGACTCGTAGTAGGCAGACTCCTCGATGATCCCGGCTTCCACCATGATCTCGAAGGCCAGTTCGACGCCGGCTTTAACCATGGCGATCATCAGGATGCCTTTATCGTAGTATTCCTGCTCCGAAATATCGGCATCGGTTAGGGCCTGTTTCTCAAAGGGCGTTTCGTTGGTTGCTGCACGCCACTTCAGGAGGTTGGCATCGTCATTGGCCCAGTCGGCCATCATGGTGCTGGAGAACACACCGGACATGATGTCATCCTGATGCTTGGCAAACAGCGGCCGGAGAATGCCTTTCATGGTCTCTGACAGTTCAAAGGCCTTGATTTTGGCGGGGTTGGAGAGGCGATCCATCATATTGGTGATGCCGCCCTGTTTCAGGCCCTCGGTCACGGTTTCCCAGCCGTACTGCACCAGCTTGGCCGCGTAGTCGGCATCGACGCCCAGTTCCACCATGCGATCGAAGCAGAGCAGCGAACCGGTCTGTAGCATTCCACAGAGAATGGTCTGCTCTCCCATCAGGTCTGATTTGACCTCGGCAATGGGTGACGACTCGAGAACGCCGGCACGATGGCCGCCGGTACCCGCCGCCAGGGCCTTGGCAATGGCCATGCCCTCACCGCGCGGGTCGTTTTCACGGTGGACCGCGATCAGCGTGGGGACGCCGAAGCCGCGCTTATATTCTTCCCGCACCTCGGTTCCCGGGCATTTGGGGCACATCATGACGACGGTAATGTCTTTGCGAATCTGCATGCCCTCTTCAACAAGGTTGAACCCATGGGCGTAATCGAGGCAGGCACCTTCCTTCATCAGGGGCATGATGGCGTTCACCACGGGGGTGTGCTGCTTGTCCGGAGTCAGGTTCATGACCACGTCGGCACCGGGTATCAGCTCGTCGTAGGTGCCCACCCGAAATCCGTTGTCGGTAGCGCGTTGCCATGACGCGCGTTTCTCAGCGATGGCCTCATCCCGCAGGGCATAGGCCACGTCGAGGCCGCTGTCGCGCAAATTGAGGCCCTGGTTAAGCCCCTGCGCTCCGCAGCCAATGATTACAATCTGCTTTCCCCGCAGGACGTCGACACCGTCGGCGAATTCTGTGCGCTCCATGAAGCGACACTTACCGAGTTCTTCGAGCTGAATGCGTAGCGGTAGCGTATTGAAATAATTGCTCACCATAGTCTCCTGGGGTGTTCTTCGAGTGGAATGGCCTGAAAATCGGCGCGCAGTATACCCCCTGAGTTGCAAAAATGCTTCCATTGCCGGATGTGAAGGGGTCCGACGGCAATGCCTGTTTTGCCGCTTCCCCCGTGGCTGCGGCGGGCTGCTAAACTACGGTTGAATGTGAACGACGCAGAGCTATGTCAGACGACGATCCTAAAGAGCACAATGACGACGACTTTGAGCGTGCAGCCGGGCACCTCGAAGCACCGCTGACTTCCCTTCTGGGTGACTATGAAGAGCATCACGACGGGGGCGCCGCGTCGCCCGCACGGGGGGTGTTTTTGTTGCCCAACCTGTTTACCACCGGGGCTTTGTTCTGTGGCTTCTATTCCGTCATCGCAGGCATGCAGGGCGATTTTTATGCCGGGGCCGTCGCTATCCTGGTGGCCATGATTTTCGATGGCCTCGACGGCCGGGTGGCGCGACTGACCCATACCACCAGTGCTTTCGGGGCGGAATATGACAGCCTGTCGGACATGATTTCCTTCGGCATTGCGCCGGCACTGCTGATGTTTAACTGGGCATTGGCCGATACCGGCAAGCTGGGTTGGGTGGCGGCCTTTCTTTACACCGCCTGCGCCGCGCTGCGACTGGCGCGTTTCAATACCCAGCGTGACGTCGTCGATGCGGGGTACTTTGTGGGGCTTGCCAGCCCTGCTGCCGCTGCGGTTGTGGCGGGCTGCGTGTGGTTGGGGCAGACCCATCAGCTGCCTGCCGCCGATACGCCCCTAGCGTGGCTGCATGCGGTTTTACTGGCGTCGCTTGGCTTCCTGATGATCGCCCGGTTCCCCTATTACAGTTTTAAGAGCATTCGCCTGGACGGACGGGTACCGTTTGTTCGCATTTTTTTGATCGTCGGGGTTCTCGCGCTGATCGCACTTGATCCACCGCTTTTTATCGGGGTCTTTTCTTTCCTTTACGCTATTTCAGGTCCCGTGCAACATTTGCGCCGTAATGTGGTCCAAGGTTCAGAAACGGAGGACACTACCCATGACTCGGAAGTCAACTGACTGGCCCAGGATTGCTTCATCTGAAATTACACCCGAATCGGTCTGGCTCAACCGCAGAAACCTCATGAAAGCGGCGGCGGCAGGATCCCTGGCGGCCGCCCTACCGGAGCGTCTTCTGGCTGCCTCCCCGGCACCCCAGCCCCTCGAATTCACACGCGCCGGGTGCGACGCCTGTCAGGCGACTGACACCCTGACGCCGTACGAGGACGCTACCGAATAC
>JAKMEU010000026.1 GCA_022425845.1 Luminiphilus sp.
CTTCAATAAGTATCTCATTGGCACCTTGCTCACCCAAAGCCAACAATACCGCTTTGAGGTCCAGCCCCCCGGTACCGCCGGCCACAACTTCATGCTCTGCCGCCGACGGCGCAGCGTGGCCCTCGCCGGTAAAAATAATCGTTCTGGCATTGGAGCTTAGAACCCGAGCATCAGCGGGTGTTCGCCCCCGCGAATCCAGAACGACCCGATCGGGAGCGCGATACAGTGCGCGCGCCAGCGCGTCACCCTCCAGCCCCAATTCAGCGTCACGAACCGTGAGCGCGCAATCATCAGCCAGCACCGTACCAATGCCTGTGACAATAACCGAGCTGCCTGCTCTCAACTGCTGCACGTCCTGCCGGGCGGCTGGCCCCGTGATCCATTGGCTTTCTCCAGACGCCATGGCCGTCCGCCCATCCAGTGAACAGGCCAGTTTGAGTCGAACTCGACCCCATCCGCGCTGCATGCGATAGAGGAATCCGGCCAGCTCTGACCGCGCACTCTCCACGCACACTCCCTCATCGACCTTGATCCCTGCCTCCCGCATTCGGGCGATACCGCGACCCGACACGAGGGGGTTGGGATCCTTAATGGCTACGACCACCCGCTCCAAACCGGCGGCGATCAACGCCTCTACGCAAGGTCCCGTCCGGCCCTGATGAGCACAGGGTTCGAGGGTCACGTAGGCTGTGGCACCCCGGGGATCGGCACAGTCATTGAGCGCCATGATCTCGGCATGGGCACCGCCCGCAGGCTGCGTAAATCCCCGGGCCAGCACCTTATCACCAGAGGCAATGACACAACCCACATGGGGATTGGGCGACGCCCAGAAACGCGCTTTCCCAGCCTCGGCGAGCGCCATGCGCATCAAGGCCTCATCCTGGGACATTGAGGATGGCCCGGTCACGTGTCTGCGGGGGGTTCCGCCTCCAGACTCTCGATAGCATCCCTGAACTCTGCGAGATCCTGGAAACTACGGTAGACCGACGCAAAGCGCACATAGGCCACCTGATCCATGGCCTTCAGCGCTTCCATTACCTGACTCCCCACCTCGCTGGAAGGCAGTTCGCGCTCACCCGTGGCACGCAGCTGGTGTTTAATATTGGTTATCCATTTCTCTATCTCTTCGACAGAGACGGGCCGCTTTTCCAGCGCGCGGAGAAAACCACCTCTCAGCTTCTCCTCATCGAAGGGCTCGCGGCTGCCGTTCTGCTTGATAATGCGCGGCATTACCAGCTCGGCCAACTCGTAGGTGGTGAATCGCTCTTTACACCCCAGACACTCACGCCGGCGACGAACCTGGTTACCATCGGCCACCAGGCGCGAATCGATCACCTTGGTCTCGTCAATGGCACAAAAGGGGCAATGCATGAATCAGCCTCAGCGCCCGTACACGGGGAGTCGACCGCAGATTTCCAACACCTTTTTCCGCACCTCGGGAATGACGGTCTCACCGCTACCTGCCTCAAGCGCCGCCAGGACATCACAAATCCAATGAGTGAGGTTCGTCGTGTCCGCCTGTGAGAAACCTCGCGTGGTGATAGCGGGGGTTCCAAGGCGCAGGCCGGACGTGACAAATGGTGATCGGGGGTCGTTGGGGACAGCATTTTTGTTAACTGTAATGAAAGCTTCTCCCAGCGCTGCATCGGCATCTTTACCGGTGTAAGACTTACCAATGAGGTCCAGCAGCATTAAATGGTTATCGGTGCCTCCAGAGACAATCTTGTGGCCCCGGGCTATAAACGTCTCCGCCATCGCCTGGGCATTTTTGACCACCTGGCGTTGGTAGTCGGCGAACGTTGGGTCCATCGCCTCTTTAAACGCCACGGCCTTGGCGGCAATGACATGCATCAGCGGTCCACCCTGGGCCCCAGGGAATACGGCGCTGTTGAGTTTCTTATGCAGCGTCTCGTCGCCATTCGCGAGGATGATGCCGCTCCGTGGCCCGCGCAATGTCTTGTGGGTCGTCGAGGTCACCACATCCGCATGGGGCATGGGTGACGGATACACGCCGGCGGCTACCAGGCCCGCTACGTGAGCCATGTCCACCAGAAGATAGGCGCCCACCCGATCAGCTATTTCCCGAAACTTGGACCAATCCATGGTGCGGCTATAGGCCGAGAACCCGCCGATGATCATGCGTGGCTTATGGGCCTCAGCAAGCGCCATCACCTCATCGTAATCAATCAGGCCGGTGTCATGGTTAATGCCGTACTGCACCGCGTTGTAAATCTTCCCGGAGAAATTCACCGACGCACCGTGGGTCAGGTGGCCGCCATCAGCAAGGCTCATCCCCATTACGGTATCCCCCGGTTCCAAAAGGGCGTGATAAACCGCGATATTGGCACTGGAGCCCGAGTGAGGCTGCACGTTGGCATAAGCCGCGCCAAAGAGCGCCTTCGCCCGGTCTATCGCCAGTTCTTCTGCGATATCCACAAATTCGCATCCCCCGTAGTAGCGCTTACCGGGGTAGCCTTCTGCATATTTATTGGTCAGCACAGAACCCTGGGCCTCAAGTACCCGGGGGCTGGCATAATTTTCGGAAGCAATCAGCTCAATGTGCTGCTCTTGCCGCTGGCTCTCCGAACGCATCGCTTGCCAAAGATCGGGATCAAATGCTGCGACCGACTGGGAGTCGGTATCCAGAAAGTTGGAGGGCTGAGATGCCGCTTGATTCATGGTCAGTGTCCTAGCTTGAAAAATATCGGGGGGCGTCAATTGACGACCGATTGAGGTCCCGGGGAAGTTTACCCCAATCTATGGGGCTATTCAGAAATGTCGGCGATCAGAACTGTCGGCGAGCGCTTCAGCACTGCCATCCTTCCCCCGGGGCTACAGCAAGCCGACGGGCGGGTAAGTCTACGTCGGATGCATTATAAGAGATAGGAAGCGTGCAAGGTCGATTTTTGCGTGGTGCAACACCAGACTGACCCACAGAACGCCAATCCATATCTCTGGATAAAGCTACAGTAGCGTGTGGTTTCTCTATTGGGTTCCTGCGACGCCAGCGTATGTGTGGCGCGCCCTCTATTGCCCAGCCTCAACGCACGCCAAGGAATAAACCCTCACCCAATCAACCCGCATCGTTGCAGGTAGATCCTCCCTTCGCACCGCACCACCCAGGGTGCCACCGACGGCCACGTTCAGGATCATGTAAAAAGGCGCGCCGTTAAAAACCCACGGGTACTTCCCAGTGTGCTCCGGGGTCATGCTGCCATGAACCCGCCCATCCACTTCCCAGGCGATACGGTCGGGCTGCCATTCCACTACGAACTCATGCCATCCCCTATCCCACCGCTCGGGTAAGCGCAGCGTTTCACTGTAGTGGACGTTCGCAGGTGGCAAGGGACCAAAGTGCGCTGCACCAATAAGCCGGTGAGGATCGTTACCGGTCCATTCCATGATGTCGATTTCACCCGCAAGCGGCCAGGGTTTGTCACTTTGGGGCATCATCCAGAACGCGGGCCACAGACCGCGGCCCGTCGGAAGCTGGATCCGCGCCTCGAATCGTCCGAAGCGCTGAGAAAAGAGATCTTCGCTAACCAGCTTTCCCGATGTAATCACCCCGTCCTTTTCCGCCACGGTCAGAATCAGGCTGCCCTCCGAAACGGCAACCGCCTCCCGTGCATAGGACTGGATCTCGTTGTTGCCCCAGCCACAAAGGCCGACATCGCAGCCATCCCCCTCCACCACCTGCCAGAGCGACGGGTTCAGATCGTTGTCGAAGTTATCCTCGAAGGTCGGCACGCAGACATCGGCGGCCAGGGATATCATGGGGAGTATGGCTCCGCCCCACAGGACTGCGAAGGAGCGGACTAGTCGCTTTGAGCGGCGGTATGGATGAAGCAAATCACCACCAAACGAAGTAGAAAAACGCCAGCAGGCAGGTGACCACAACAGCTGCGGCATTAAACCCGGACGAGGTAGCGAAACTGACGCCCGAAGGCTGGATGTAGCCCGGCTGGGGCTGGGGCCGAGCCAGCGACCAGAGCACGCCAATGGCGACGCATGAAATAAATACAAGGCCGACGCGATCGATGAAAGGGAGTGCCGGCAACAGCAGTTTCATGCCCAGTGACAGTACGGCGGAAGCAACGGCGGCCAGCAGCGCAGCGGTTGCCGTGGTTTTTTCCCAAAACATACCCAGTAGGAAGATCGCCACAATGCCCGGGGTAAAGAATCCAGTGAACTCCTGGATGTATTGAAAAGCCTGGTCGAAGTTACCCAGTAGCGGCTTCGCGGCCACCATCGCCACCACCATGGCAACCAGCGCCGTCACCCGGCCACTGAATACACGGTTACGGTCAAGCCACTCAGCTGACACCATGGACGGCAGCAGATCGACGGTGAATATTGTTGAAATACTGTTACACATGGACGCCAGGGAAGACACGATTGCAGCCAGAAGCGCGGCAAATACGAGGCCCTTGATGCCCGAGGGTAGGAGCGCCATCGCCGAAGGGTAAGCCTGGTCCGGTGTTGCCAGATCCGCATTGAGGGCAAACATGGCGATACCCGGCAGGACAACGATGAGAGGCATCAACAACTTGAGGAAAGCAGCGAAGGCAATCCCTTTCTGGGCTTCACCGACACTCTTGGCCGCCAGGGCGCGCTGAATAATGTATTGGTTGAAGCCCCAATAAGACACATTCATCACCCACATGCCGCCGATAAGGACCGAAATACCCGGCAAACTCATATAGTGGGGATGGTCCTTGGCGAGAATCATGTCGAAGCGATCCGGTACGGTCTCCATCAGCGTGACAAAACCACCGATAACGCCCGTTCCGCCGGAAATTTTTTCCAGAAGTATCGCCGCGATCATCAGCCCACCAACCACCAACAGCACGACCTGAATAATGTCAGTCAGGGCAACAGCCTTCAGTCCCCCGTAAAGAGAATAAGAAACCGCGAAGGCGCCCAGCAAAATAAGACCAAGGCTCAGGTCGACGCCGGCTACCGTATTGATCGCCAGCGCACCCAGCCAAAGTATCGACGTCAGATTGACAAATACATAGACCCCAAGCCAGAAGCACGCCATGACAATGCGTACACGATGGTCATAGCGCTGCTCAAGGAACTGCGGCATCGTGTAGATGCCGGTCTTTAAAAATACCGGCAGGAGAAATTTGCCAACAAGAATCAAGGTGATCGCCGCCATCCACTCATAAGAGGCGATGGCCAGCCCAATGGCATAGCCCGATCCCGACATACCAATAATTTGTTCGGCAGAGATATTGGCTGCGATCAGGGACGCGCCAATGGCCCACCATGGCAGGGACTTGCCCGCCAGAAAGTAGTCAGAGGCGTCCTTCTCGTGTCCCGGCTTTTCACGGGACACCCACTGAGCGAGCCCAAAAAGCGCCAGGGCGTACAAGACAACAATACTGAGGTCCAAAGTGGACAGCATGCGTTACAGCCCCCCCGCTGCGATACCCGCCAGTTCCTCACCCGGGCAGGCCATAACCTGCGCATCATGAGCAACCTCGGCAATGGTGACCTCGGCAAGGTCCAAAAGCAACTGACCGGTGGTGCTGACCAGGAACGGTACATCGACCGCCGCAAGGTTTGTGCCGGCATCCGCAAAGCAATCGAGGGGCACAGCAAGGCGGTGCCAGGCATCCAACTCAAGCGCCTGGAGCTCGCCGGTTACATCAATTGCTCCGCTGCAGGGCCAACTGCAGTCCATGCGTAAGGTTACCGCCTCCCCGGGAGACGTGCCCAATCGCACCTCCATAAGCATAACGCCGCCATTATTGGCCATATCGGTGAGATCTATCGGGATGTCAGAGCGGAAATAGACCTGGCCGGGACGATTCTTTTCACCGGTCCAGCTCAAGCGCCTGACATCTTCCTGCACACGATAATCGATCACAGAAATGGCCACCTGTTTGTCATCGGTAACGCCTCCACGAGGACCGCTGGCAACAGCCCAGTCGAGTTCGTTGCCAAGATACAGCTGCCAGGGACCCCGGGGGCCACCGGCAAACACCGGGCGATCCGTACTCAGGGGCACACCCAGCGTCTCCTCATGGAGCGACGCGACAGTCGTGTCGCTCTCGGAGTTGAGGCCGTAGCCCATGGGAAATGCGGTTGCCGCGACCGGCAACTGGCGGTCCTCAGGATTGATATCATTCGCGGGCCAGGCCATGGGCAGGCGCCCCTCAAACTCATACTGCACGCCACCATCAGGCGCTCTCAAGAGCACATCGGCCACACCACCGCCCTCGCTGCCCGGCAACCAGGCCGCCACAAAAGCACTGGAAATATTCATTTCACGATTTACCCAGAGTGGTCGGCCCGACAGGAGTATGGAAACAACGGGAGCCCCCAGCTCGGCGTATTCGCGCAGTATTTCGAGCGCCTCAAAGCCGGGCTGCTGCCAGGCCAGGGTGGAGATATCGCCCTGCATTTCGGCGTAGGGCGTTTCACCATACACCGCTATAACAGCGTCAATAACCACGTCCTCAGGAACCGACCCGGGCGTAAAGATCTTGCCGCCCGCAGCCTCAATCTGCTCACGGAGGCCGCCGTAAATTGACATGCCGTGGGGGAAGTCTGAATTGCTGTTACCGGTGCCCTGCCAGCTAATCGTCCAGCCGCCAGATTGCATGCCAATATTGTCAGCGCCTGACCCGACGATGAGAAAGTTACCGCCGGGGTGCAAGGGTAAGAGTTTCTCTTCGTTTTTCAGAAGTACCAGGGACCGTCGAACAGCGTCGCGGGCCAGGGCACGATGGTCGACACTGCCCACCTGAGTCCTGTGCTCGGCAGCCCCATCCGAGGGAAACCCGCGGTCCATGAGGCCCGAGGCGAACTTGATGGTCAGTATCCGAAGCACGGCCTCGTCAATACGGGCCTCCGATACGACACCCGACTCGACCTGTGCAATCAAATTTTCCAGCGCAGCATGCCAATCCTCAGGCACCATGAGCATGTCGATACCTGCATTGACCGCCTTGGGGCAGCTGTCGTCAGTGCACCCGGCCACCTCACCGATACCGTTCCAGTCGCTGACAACGAAACCCTTAAACCCGAGTTGCCCGCGCAGGACGTCAGTCAGCAAATACTTGTTGCCGTGCACCTTCTCACCGTTCCAGCGATTGAAGGATGCCATCACCGTCATGACACCGGCATCGATAGCGGGCCCGTAGCCCGCACCGTGCACATCAAGCAACGTTTCGATAGGTAATCGGGTATCGCCCCGGTCATCGCCCGTATGGGTACCGCCATCACCGACAAAGTGTTTTGCCGTGGCGACGACCCCCTCAGCCTGCATGGCCTCGACCATGCCTCCGGCGTAGGAAGCGACCAGAGCCTCGTCTGAGCTGTAGGATTCGTAGGTGCGCCCCCAACGAAAATCCCTGGCAACAGCCACAGTCGGCGCAAAAATCCAGTCAATCCCTGTCGCCTTGACCTCCCGGGCCGTAGCGGCGCTGATGGCTGCAACCAACTCAGGGTCACCAGCGGCGCCCAGGCCAATATTATGGGGGAAGATAGTGGCGCCGATCACATTGTTGTGCCCGTGAACGGCATCGGTGCCCCATATAATGGGGATGCCTGCATTTCCCTCGCTGGTATCGATGGAGGCCCGGTAGTAGTCATCGGCCACCTGCAGCCACTCGTCGATCGTCGCGTGCTTGTTTTCGCCGGGGAAAGACCCGCCGCCATTCAGGACACTACCCAGCCCATAACGATGTACATCCTCCGGCGTGACCTCTGATATCTCACCCTGAATCATCTGCCCCACTTTCTGCTCAAGGGTCATGGTCTGGAGCAGTTGCGCTGCCGCCTGCTCAGGGCTTAAGGACATCGGGTCGGTAGGTCCGGTGTCAGAACAAGCCGAAATAACCAGGGTTACAGCCGCACAAAAGGCAGCGGCAGGTTTTATAGCACGCGGTGTTTTCATCATTACAACTACCAACTCGTTGTTTTCTTTAGCAGCCACTACCCGAACCTGCCCCCTCTGGGAGACTATTTCCGCCTCGGCAATTCGCCTACCCAGATACGACGAGAGGGATGAAAGCCAAGTCGAGCCGGACAGCCGTTTACGCTTCCCGGCAGTAATGGTCAATAAAGCGTTGATGCTCTGGCAACTGGCTGACAAGACGTTCCACGGAGCCGTGAATCCCACCCAGAAAATCTCTCAACTCCTGCTCGTCCATCATATTGACGATGGGATGATATTGCTCTGGATGCAGGCCCTGTCCCAGCATGACCTGGGTCCAGGAGTTTTCTCCGAACAGTTCTGTCGGCACCTTGAACACCCGCCCGGTCTCCTTGAACAGGTCAATCCGATGTTGCAGCGACTCGGGAATTTCCATCGTTCGGCAATGCCGCCAAAAAGGCGTGTCGGTCCGCTCGGTCACGTGGTAGTGCAAAATGATGAAATCGCGAATGTTTTCAATCTCAAACTTCATCTGGTTATTGAATTCGTCAATATCCGGCTGACGCACCCCGTCGTAGGGAAACATCTGCATGAAACGGACGACACTGCGCTGTATCAGGTGAATACTGGTGGACTCCAGTGGCTCCATGAAACCGCTGGATAAACCTACGGCGACGCAATTCTTTACCCAGTGCCGCCGCCGAGTGCCGGTCTGGAACTTGATTGGGCGCGGTTCGGTGACCAGTTCCCCCTCCAGATTGCCGCGCAGCTTGGCCTCAGCCTCATCCCGCGACCAGAATTTACTGCAGTAGACCATCCCGTTACCCGTACGGTGCTGCAACGGTATACGCCACTGCCAACCCGCCTCATGGGCAATCGAGCGGGTATAGGGTATGGGCGGCTGAACGTTCTCTGTCTGCACCGCCAGCGCACTGTCACAGGGCAACCAGTGCTGCCAGTCGTCATAACCGGCATGCAGTGTCTGCTCGATGAGAAGGCCCCGAAAACCCGTACAGTCCACGAAAAAATCACCATCGATCTGCTGACCGCTATCGAGGCGCAAGCCGGTGATAAAACCCGTCGCCTCATTTTGCAGCACCGTGGCTATCTTGCCCTCGATGCGAACTGCACCGTGCTCCTCTGCAATATTTCGAAGGAACGCCGCATAGCGGGAAGAATCAAAATGGTAGGCATAGTTGAGGTTTTGATTTGGCAGTACGGCAAATCGATTGTGCTTGGCCGCCAGCCATTCATTACAGTATTCGCCAAACTCCTTGCTGATTCCCAACTGCTTGCCTTTCAGCCAAAAATGCTGAAATCCAGCGGCCCAACAGTCCTTTCCGGTGAAACCAAAGGAGTGAATATAGTCCTTGCCCACATCGTGCCAGTTCTCAAAAGAAATACCGAGCTTGAAGGTGCCACCCACCGCTGAAACAAAATCCTGCTCTTTGATCTTCAGCAGTTCATGCAGCGTCAGCAACGTTGGGATCGTGGCCTCACCCACCCCGACCGTGCCTATCTCCTCGGACTCCACCAGCGATACTTTCACTGTCTTTCCCAGCAACTTTGCAACTGCCGCCGCCGCCATCCAACCCGCGGTGCCACCGCCCGCGATCACAACGTGCCTGATTTTTTGGTGTTCCATAAACCTTACTCCGCGAGCTTCTAATGGAAGCTCATGCCTGTAATCGATTTAACAATTCTTCCCGCAGCCGCTGCGCCTCTTGCTCACTCATATCACCCAGACAGCCCAGGGCATGAGCGGGCATGTGGGGCATCGCCTCGGCATCAAAAACATAAAAATTCATCAGCGCCTGCCAGGCACGCCGCTGTGTCTCTGGGAGGTGGCGAATTGACATGATGCCGTGCAGAAGCGCATTGAAGGGCGAACCAAAGTGCTGCGCATGATTCAGCCACCAGTAATTCACCAACAGATTGCAGTCTGACAGTGCCTGAACATGGTGCCACCACATGCTGGGGATAAAAATTGCATCGCCCGGCCCCAGTTCACAGCTCTGGGAAACCGCCAGGGCGGCCTTGAAGCGTGGGAATTTCTGGAAATCCGGCGCGTCAAAATCGACCAGGCTGATGGGCTGTCCCGAGGGGGTTCTGTCCACCGGACCGACATAGAGGTTTTCGACCTGATCGGTTGGGAACAGGGTGAAACGTCGACGGCCGTAAACGACGCAGGCCACGTTGCTGGGAAAGTCGTAATGAGCCGAAACTGTCGTTCGATTGCCGAGCCAGAAATTCACCAGGGGCTCACCGGGTATCGCAAGGGTGTTGGCTTTTTCGAAGCCCGGCAGCCAGCCTGCGACGGGGGTTGACCCCACATAAATCGCCATGGGGCCATCGTCTCCCGGCGCGCCCTGCTCCCGCAGCCGCTCAACGATGTCGGCCAGGGGTGCACTGCCACTGCGGAAGTTAAAGCCATTGAAGGCGTCGTTGTAGCCAAAACGTCCCGACGCTTCCGCCGGGGCTACGTAAGCGGTTACCGGCTTCTCTGTCCAAAACGTGGAAAGGTAGGCCTGTAATTGGTCGAGGTCCCCTTCGCCTTCGGGAATCGCTGGCCAGTCGGACACCAGACCGCTGAGCACCAGTGGCTCTTCGCGCTCAAACACCCAGTCCGGAATCGCGTCAGCCGTCAGGCCCTCAACGACCTCAACCGATTTGGCGGCAGTTACGGTCACGGGCCAGCACCCTGCCCCTGTTCCTTGCGCTGAATCAGTCGACCCATGTTGGATAGTGACGCAAGCATCATGAACAGCGGCATCAGAAAGCCACGAGCCGACAACTCGGCCAGCGCTTCTCCCGACAAATCCCGCACGCGATCCTCATTCAACGCAAAAAATCCCATCAACTGATTCTTGGAACCGTCTCGCAGTGTGATGTCCATCGTTACGGATTCCACGAGATCGAGATCATTCAAAGCCGTCGTGAAACGCCGGGTGTGATCGGCGCCCTCGTGAATCTGCTCCAGTAAGTCAGCGACCCGTTCGAGATACTCGGTTCGGCCGCCCAGCGGCTGGAAGACGGCTTCCCCCGTTTGATCCTCGCTCACGCGGGGATGCGACATGTCAACGCTGAGTAAACGGACTTCTTCTCCATCCTCCGTTTGATGCTGCCCTATCAAAAAGGGCCCTTTGCGCAGGAAAGCGGGGCGGCTCAAGGCCTGCCAGCCGTCGCCATCCAGAAACAGGTTTTCCCCGGCCTCAAATCCCATGAGGGCGACCGGGATCAGGCCGTCCTGATCGGTATTTTGCAACAGGATGGGGAAGTCGCCCTGCAAGTCCCTGAATTCGAAAGTATAAGCCGGGCAGTTATGAATCGCGTCACCGAGTGGGGCACCCGCGGTGTCAGTAATACGCAGGTCTTTGTGGTCAATATTATTGAGTATCTGGAAGTCGCTCATGCCGTCACCGTCGCTGAATTGTTGTTGGTCCGTAGCGCGTTGAGCAGTTGGCGATTTCCCGGCATCGTCCGCTGCAACTTGAGTGCGCGCTCCCTGACACTGAACAGGATCGGGTCCAGATCCTCAAGAATACCCCGTTGCTCCCCGGAGGCCCCGGGACCGGGGACCTGGAGGTGTCCGTTCATTCCCAGCCAGACATACTGATAACTGGCTGCGGGAAAGAGCTCATCAATCCGGGGCGTGTCCAGATGCCAGGGCGCCCTCACCTGCCACAGGGCGAGTTTGTCACGCAGACACTGGCTGGCGCTATCGATGCACTTGGCGGCGCGCCAGTAATCTGTGTCAACACGCTCACTGAGCACGTAATGCAACTTCAAAAACTCCTGAATGCTATCCCAGTGTGCCAACATCTTTCTGTTGAATGCCCGCGAGCAGGGGCCCATCAGAGCCTTATTCAGAGGAAACGATTCCGTAAGGGATGAAGCCGCCTGCTCAATCATGGCCAGGGCGGAGGCCTCCAATGGTTCGATAAAGCCAGCAGACAATCCCACCGCCACACAGTTGTTGATCCAGGGCGTGGGCCGAAATCCAGGTTGGAAGTTAAGGGTTCTACAGGTCAGGGCTTCTGCCCGCTCCTTGCCCACGCTCTGTGCGGCGTATTCCCGGACTGTCCGCGTAGCCTCCTCCTCTGACACGAAGTCGGCGCAGTGTACATAGCCCACTCCGCGCCGAGACTGAAGGCCAATATCCCAAATCCAACCACAGGCCTGTGCTGTTGACCGGGTGCACGAATGAATTTCCTGTTCCGGCTCGTCGTACGGTATTTGTGTAACGACAGCCCGGTTGTTGGGCAACACATCATCGGCGGGTTGAAAGGCACTTCCAAAATGCTCTCCGATCAATAACGCCTTCTGCCCTGAGCAGTCTATAAACAGATCGCCGGCCAGCGATTCTCCCGAGTCCAGCTGCACCGATTCAATAAAACCATCGTCACCACAAACGACACCCTCGACGTGCGCCCGGATGTGCTCTACGCCAAAACGCGCGACGCTGTGCTCACTCAGGAGGGCGGCAAACTTAACGGCATCCACGTGGTAACCGTAATTCAGGGCAAACGCATATTCTGGCGTATCGGCGGTCTTGGGGGCCTGATAGTTGTTCGCAATCAGACCCTGGGGAGTAATCAGTTCATGAAAAGGGCGATCGACCCGACCCCGCCGCCAGTAGTCGGCAAGATTCTTTGAGGCATAGTCAGATGGCAGGCTAAACGGATGGATGTAAGCGTCATGGTCAGCGCCCGTGCGCCAGCCGTGAAACAGCGTGCCCTGTTTCAGACTGGCATCGCAGTCGGTCAGCAGCACGCGTTCGCTCAGGCCAATCGACTGAAGCGTCGCCTTCATGGAGGGCCAGGTTCCCTCGCCGACTCCAACAGTAGGAACGCTGGGGGACTCCAGCAGGGAAATTCCGAACTGGCGATCTGGCATAGCACCCAGACGGGCAGCCACCAGCCACCCAGCGGTGCCACCACCCACGATCACGACGCGTCGCGTTTCCGTCATAGGGCTGAAGCCTTTAAAGAATGCATAGGAGAGAAAGTTTAGCGCTCTTTAAACGACAAAAAGCTGCCCGAGGGCAGCCCTTTGTCACATTTACCGCAAACCTAGAAGGTATAGCGCACACCCACGTTGTAGCGCGCACCCTGCTGGCCGACGAACAGAGGCTGAGATTTGCTACGTCCATAGACATAGGTCGTCTCATCGGTGATGTTGATGGCATCCGCGAACAGCGTCAGGTTATCGGTGACATTAAACTGCGCACCAATATCCCATTGCTCGTACTCTGCAACGAATGTTGGCGGTATCCCACCCACATTAGCCTGCCCCGTTCCGGCGAGGAAATCATCCCGCCAGTTGTAGGCGACTCGGATAGAGAACCGATCGTTCTCGTAGAAGCCAATCAGGTTGGCCGAATCGCCAATACCCGACACGACAAACTGTTGCGCCAGATCCGTCACATCATAATCGGTATCCGACTCCACCAACGTGGCGTTGGCGATAAAGCCGAAGCCCGTCTGCCCGAAGGTGTGCTGAAGGTTGACCTCCCAACCATCCACCGTATCGCTATCCTGGTTGATTGGTGCGATCACTGCGAAGTTAGCGAGGTCATCCCCGGATTGCCCTGTAATCGTCCCATTAGCGGTGTTGACACCAGGCGATCCTGCTTTGTTCGCGAGGATCCAGTCGTACAGTTCGCCCGAGGTGGCCGCTGAGCCCAGAGCTGCACGGGCCTCATCGGCATAGGCGCCATTGCCCGGGTGGGGCAGATCAAACAAGGTCTCGTTGAACTCGGCGAAGCTGATGAAGTTCTCTACGTCCTTGGTGAAATAGCCCACCGAGAAGTAGCTCGCGTCTGCGTAATACCACTCGAAGGACAGGTCGATGTTGTCCGACTCAAAAGGCTTCAGGTTCGGGTTACCCCGGGATCCCGTACCGCCATCAATCCGCAGAAGCTGGTCAATGGTCTGGCCGCCCTGAATATCGCGATAATTGGGCCGCGTCATGGTCTTGCTGTAGGAGAATCGAGCTACGATGTCTTCGGTCAAACCCACTTTGACATCCAGGTTAGGCAAAATGTTGTCGTAGCTGCCTGACAACGAGGTGAAGTCTCCCGAACCAGGCACCGCACTGAACTCGTTACCCCCTACCCAGTCGATACGATCATAGCTGGGTGCCAATGCCTGAGAATCAACATCCGTATCCTCGTAGCGAACACCAAGGCGAATATCAACGGGTATGGCGCCCAAATCGAAGCCCATGTTGACCTGAAGATAAGCAGCAAGCTGCTCTTCTGTGGTTCGACGATCGGAGCTGTAGTTGCTCGAGGCACAGAGCCCCGTACCACAATCGCCCATATCAGGTACGAAGAACGTCGCCGCTTCTCCACTTGCCATGAGTTGTTCGGTCCGCTCGATCAGGGCCGGCATGTCATAGGCGTAGTAGGTCGTGACCAGATCGGGATCGCTCCCTCCGGAGACGTCATCAAATCTTCCAGCTGAGGACACTTCCGTCATCAGGTCCGCAATCGCTCCGGGCTGAGAGACACCACCCCAGGCATCCCGCTGGACAACCGAGCCCGCAGAGCGGTTATTGACCTCAGTAAACTCGACACCAAAATCGATGCTCTTGACCACGCTCTCGGGATTGAAATCGAAGGAGCCACCCAGTCGCGCCTGCTCAATCTCCATCCTCGCGTAATTGTTGGCAAATACGCTGCCCGTCACGATCATGTCGTCTGGCGTCAGCGGATTGGACAGGTCCAGAGCCAAAACAGGCAGCTCACCGCGGTCAAAATAGGTCGTGGTCTTGTCACGTGAAAACGCTGCGATTGACAGTAAGGACGAGCTTCCAAATTCGCTGTCAGGACGCTGTTCGGCGCTTGAGTCGTGGTAGTCGAACATCAGCGACAGACGATCGGTCACGTCCCACACCAAATTGAAGCCCAGCGACTTGTTCTCTGCTACCGTCGCGTCGCTTCCCGCGCCCATGGCGAAGTCACCACCGCCGCCGTTGTACTCGGCATAGGTTGTCGGCGATGCGTTGGCGTTATTACCGTCCCAAACCGTCTCCTGTCCGCCAAAGTTGTACCAGGCCGAGTAGTTGGTGAAGGTTCGCTCCAACTCCACTTCGGAGTAGGTGTAGTCAACCGTTGCGGTAATGCGCTCGGAAGGCGCCCATTGCATCGTAAGCTGACCGTTAGTGCGCACGCGATCCCATTCAGCAAACTCGTAGCCCGTATTCTGGGGTACAGAGTAGCGCTCGTCAGCATTGGTGGGCCGGTTCTGTTGTGTCGTCAGGTCATAAGGGACACCGCCCCACTCGGAGGGTCGGGCGCTGCACCAGCAGTTGTCGACGTCACCTGCAAAACTGCGCCAGCCGCCTACTGAGGCCGTTGCCGCACCGTTATTGCGCTCTTGACGCACCGCGCTAAGCGAAATACCCACTGTATCGTCGAGGAACGTATTGGATACCAGCAGCGACACTTCGGGGGTGAAGTCGTCACCCTCCTCGGTAGAGGTATCGTGCATTGCAGACGCGGCAATCGTGGCATTGAAGCCAGGATTATCAAGCGGTCGGGTGGTTACAATATTGATGGTAGAGCCGATGCCACCCGTGGGCACATCGGCCTTGCCACTCTTGTACACCTCGACCCTGGAAATACCCTCAACCGCAAGGTTACTGAAATCAAAAGACCGGCTGTCACCCCCCGTTGTGGGCATTTGACGACCGTTCAGGGTGACCAGGTTAAAGGCGGGGCCAAAGCCTCGAACCGTCACGTACTGTCCTTCGCCCCGCGTCCTGTCGATCGAGACTCCGGTAACCCGCTGCAGCGCCTCAGCGAGGTTGGTATCGGGAAACGCACCGATATCCTCCGCTGTAATGGCATCGACAACACCCGCGTTATCGCGCTTGATGTCCGCCGATTTCTCAAGACTCTGGCGTATACCCGTTACGATCACCTCCTCCATACCGGAAGTGGATTCGCTGCTTGAGATCTGGTTGGGTTCTGTTTGCGCGACGCTCATCTGGGAAGAAACGGCTAATGCAACACCCATGGCCATAGGCGCTTTCAAAAAGGCTTGAGTTTTCATGATGTAATGAAATTCCCCTAATTTGAGTTTTTTTGAATTATCAGTAAGTAAACTACACCCCCGGCTGAGCCGGTTGCAGGGTAAACGCGATCAGTTGGACTTTTGAGTAGATGAAGCGGCAGGGCTTAGGGGAACCCTGACAATGCGGAGCGTACGCGCCCCTATCTTCGGAACGAATAGCATTCGGCATTAGACCGATCAGCGGGCGTTTAAGTAAACTAGAGTCTGAGCCAAAGGTTGTAGCGGTATTGCCCCGCCCCAAAAAACTTTAGCCAAACGTTCGATCCGATGATTTTGTCCTTTTAACCTGCGGTTTTATAAGGTGTCTTTTATGGCGCAATACGTTTACACAATGAATCGAGTGGGTAAAATCGTCCCGCCCAAGCGCGAGATCCTGAAGGATATTTCACTGTCATTTTTCCCGGGCGCCAAAATTGGCGTACTTGGACTCAACGGAGCCGGTAAATCCACCCTGCTCAGAATAATGGCGGGCATTGATACCGATATTCAAGGCGAAGCCAGGCCCCAACCCGATATCAACATTGGTTACCTGCCTCAGGAACCCCAGTTAAATCCTGACAAAGACGTTCGGGGTAACGTCGAGGAAGGTGTACAGGAAACCATTGACGCCCTCCAGGGGTTGGAGGCGGTATACGCCGCCTATGCCGAACCCGACGCAGATTTTGACGAGTTGGCCAAACAGCAGGCCCGTTACGAAGATGTCATACAGGCCATGGATGCTCATAATCTGGATACCCGCCTGGATATAGCGGCCAATGCGCTCCGGCTGCCACCCTGGGATGCAGACGTCACAACGCTATCCGGGGGCGAACGTCGACGGGTCGCTCTCTGCCGCCTGCTGCTATCCGAGCCCGACATGTTGCTGCTCGACGAACCCACCAACCACCTCGATGCGGAATCAGTTGCCTGGCTTGAGCGGTTTTTGGAGAGTTTCTCGGGAACCGTCGTTGCGATCACCCACGATCGCTATTTCCTCGACAACGCTGCGGGCTGGATTCTGGAGCTCGACAGAGGGCGAGGCATTCCCTACGAGGGAAATTATTCAAACTGGCTGGAGGCCAAGGAAACCCGTCTGGAACAGGAGCAACGAACCGAAGCTGCACACCAGAAAGCCATCAAGGCTGAGCTTGAATGGGTTCGGGCCAATCCAAGAGGCCGACAAGCCAAAAGCAAAGCGCGACTGGCACGCTTTGACGAGCTGAACTCCCAGGAATTCCAGACGCGCAACGAGACCAATGAAATCTATATTCCGCCGGGTCCCAGGTTAGGTGACAAGGTGATTGAGGTAAGAAACCTGCGCAAGACATTCGGGGATAGGCTGCTCTTCGACGATGTTAGCTTCACCGTGCCCAAGGGCAGTATCGTGGGCATTATCGGCGCCAACGGTATGGGTAAATCAACCCTCTTCAAATTGCTGATGGGCATCGAAAAACCCGATGGCGGCGACGTGGAGCTGGGAGAGACCGTGCAGCTATCTTACGTAGACCAGTCTCGCGATGACCTCGACGGTAGCAAAACCGTGTGGGAAGAAATATCGGATGGTCTCGACGTGATGCGGATTGGAACCTACGAATTGCCATCACGCTCCTATGTCGGTCGCTTTAATTTCAAGGGCTCAGACCAACAGAAGTTCGTCAAGGATCTCTCGGGCGGCGAGCGCAATCGACTTCACCTGGCCAAGCTCCTCAAACAGGGGGGTAATGTGCTGCTGCTGGATGAACCGACCAATGATCTCGACATCGAGACTCTCAGGGCTCTGGAGGAAGCCGTCCTCGCCTTCCCGGGTTCGGCCCTGGTCATCTCACACGACCGCTGGTTTCTCGATCGAATTGCCACCCACATTCTCGCCTACGAGGATGACGGGGGCGTGGTCTTCCACGAAGGCAATTTCAGTGAATACGAAGAGGACCGTATCGCCCGGGTAGGCAAGGAGGCAAGCACCCCCAGCCGGGTCAAACATCGCAAGTTGATGTGAAAAACCTTACCGCTAAACCCTGAACGATTGGCCTCACCGGCGCTCCTAGACCAGGGCCTCCAGCGCCTCGGAAAGCCGACCCACGCCAATGACCTCAAGCCCTTCGATGGATTGTTTGGGCACATTTCCGCGGGGCACGATAGCCCGCCTGAAACCGTGTTTGGCCGCCTCACCCAGCCGTTCCTGACCGCTGGGTACGGGGCGGATCTCCCCGGAGAGCCCCACCTCGCCAAACACCACCAGATCTTTCTGTAAAACCCGATTTCTCAGGCTCGATACCACCGCCACCAGCAGCGCCAGGTCAGCGCTGGTCTCTGTGACCCGAACTCCACCGACAACATTGGCAAATACGTCCTGATCTCCCACCATAATGCCACCGTGCCGGTGCAGAACCGCGAGCAACATGGCAAGACGATTCTGTTCAAACCCCACCGCAACGCGTCTGGGGTTACCCAGTGAGCTATCATCCACAAGCGCCTGAATTTCCACCAATAAAGGTCGGGTACCCTCCCACACCACCATAACGGTGGTCCCGGGGGCCGGGTCTTCAGCCCGATCGAGAAAAATGGCTGAGGGGTTTTTCACCTCGCGCATACCCTTGTCGGTCATGGCAAAGACGCCCAGCTCGTTCACCGCACCAAAGCGATTTTTACTGCTGCGGAGCGTCCTGAAACGTGAGTCTTGATCCCCCTCAAGCAGGATCGAGCAGTCGATCATGTGCTCCAGCACTTTGGGGCCTGCCAGACTACCCTCTTTGGTGACATGCCCTACCAGGATCAAAACGGTTCCCGACTGCTTGGCGTAACGTGTGAGCTGGGCCGCGCAATCCCGTACCTGAGATACGCTGCCGGGTGCCGAGGCAATGCCCTCGGAGTGCATGACCTGAATCGAATCAACAACCAGCACACGGGGCCGGTGCTCTTCCGCAGCCGCGATGATGGCATCCACCTCGGTTTCAGCCATTAACTGCAATGCGTCAACGGGCAAATCCAGTCGGTCAGCCCGCATGGCCACCTGCTGTGGACTCTCCTCACCTGTTACATACAGGGCCGGTCCGACAGATGCCAGATGACATAGTGCCTGCAACAGGAGCGTGCTCTTTCCGGCCCCCGGATGCCCACCGATCAGGATCGCAGATCCTGGCACCAACCCGCCCCCCAGCACTCGGTCGAGCTCTGAGAAGCCGCTCGCAAAACGGGGCACCTGAACGAGATCAATATCCTTGAGGACCCGAACTTCAGCACGGGAGCCCGCATAGCCCTCACGGCTGCCCCGGCGCCCACTGCGTGAGCTGGCGGCGGGCCCCAGACGGATTTCTGTCACCGTGTTCCAGGCCGAACACTCTGTACATTGCCCCTGCCACTTACCATAGTCAGCACCGCAGTCATTGCACACAAATGCGGTTTTTGATTTTGCCATGGGCGATTCCAGAATAAAGATTGGCCGCAGGGAGGTGCACGAGCAGCCCCCGCAGCGTTATGCTAACAGGCCCAGTGTATAGAACCGCTATCCCATGCCGCCAGCTTCACTTGTTCCCGACCGTCAATTGACGTTCTCCCCCGACCTGGCGGCGACGATCGGGTTGGAGGAAGCCATTCTATTACAGGGGCTGGGCAATGTTTTAGCTGGCAGGGCCGTGGAAGGGCAGCATGTCATGCTCTCGGACCTGGCAAAGGTGTTCCCCTTTTGGCGACGCCATCAAATTGAAGACCTGCTCCAGCGTCTGGCTGGATTGGGCATTATCGAAGTTAGCACCACAAAAGATCCCGGTACCCTTCGCATTGCCGCGGCAGGGGCCACCACCACTCGTGAACCGCCACCACAAACCAGAAACCAACAGGGACAGCCACCGTGGCAACCCTCGGAAGAACTGTTGGACCTGCTTCACCTGAACCACGGCATTGATCGGGGATTTGCCCTGGCGGAACTTCAAGGGTTCACGGTGACCGATAACCGCTCCCAGGCTGAGCGTCGTTTTCGTCAGCATGTCCTCGCAGCCTGGCGACGCAGCCAACAGAACCATGCAGCCTTCGATATCAAGGCGCCCCCCGCATTTGACCAGGACTGGGTACCCAGTGAGGATGCACTGGACATCATGAGCGCCAGCGGTGTCGACAGCGAGTTTATTGATTCGGTGCGACCCGAATTCATTCTCTACTGGCGCGAACGGGGCGGACCGCCACGCGAAGTCAACAGCAAATTTATCGGCTGGGTACGCCAGCGCTGGGTACGTTTTCAGGCGGGCCTGGGGCACAGCCCCGAGCCACAACCCATGTCGGCCAGCTGGCAGCCCAGTGAACAGGTTTACGAGGTGCTTTCGATGTCGGGTATTGACCGCGCCTATGCTGAGGACCGTCTCGGGGAGTTCCGTGTCTTTTGGTGCGACTCCGGAGACCTGCAAACCTCCTGGAACAGTAAATTCCTGCAGCACGTAAAGCATCAGTGGCGCTGGGAGCAGGGCCAGTCAAAAAAACAGGGCACTCAACATGGCGGAGAGCAAGGACGTGGGCAGTCTGGCGGAGAACATCGTACAAGGGACCGCTCCCTTGCCGATGACCTCAGCGACACCAGCTGGGCCAACTGACAGTCAGCATCGCGACGAACTCGCCGATACCCTCAATCAGGTGTTCGCGCTGTTCAGGTTGAATTATCACAACCAGTTCTACGCCGCGTACGCCGATACCACACAGCTTAACCAGATCAAGCGACTGTGGCTGGATGCCCTGTCGGGCTTTACTCCAGAGACGATCCTGTCAGGTGCCAAACGCGCCATTGAAGACAGCGAGTATCTCCCCAGCCTGAAACGCATGCTCGACTGCTGTCGCAATGCGCTGGATCGTATCGGCATCCCGGACAGTCGAGCTGCTTTTCTGGAAGCCTGTGAAAAACCGTCTCCCAAACTGGAACAGGCCTGGTCCCACCCGGTGGTTTACCTTGCAGGCAGGGACAGCGACTGGTTTTTTCTGGCCAACAATCCCGAGCGCATAACCTTCCCCGTCTTTCAAGGCCACTACAGCCGCTGGGTAGATCGGGTCAGTCGCGGTGACCACATCGAGCTGCCATCGCGACCCGAACTCCCGGAGCCAGAGCCTGCCGTCATGGACAAAGCCCAGCGTCAGGAAGCGTTACGGAAACTGCGATCCGATCTGGATCTCTGAGCAGCCGGGATCTCCCCAGGGAACAATAGCGCAACGCAGGCCAACAACTGGGTTATCGCCCCACTTGAGGGAATACTGACGACGGTTGCACAGACTCAGAAGGTCAGGCGTACCCGCTGTAATCGCCACGGGCCAGATTTTCAAACCGCGTGAATTCGCCCTGGAATGCCAGCCTGCAGGTGCCGATGGGGCCATTACGCTGTTTGCCAATGATGATCTCTGCCGTGCCCTTATCCAGTGAATCCTCGTGATAAACCTCGTCACGGTAGATAAACATGATCACGTCCGCATCCTGCTCAATCGCCCCTGATTCGCGAAGATCAGAGTTGACAGGGCGTTTATTGGGTCGCTGCTCCAGAGCACGATTGAGCTGGGACAACGCCACCATGGGGCAGCCGAATTCCTTGGCGATGGCTTTCAGGCTGCGGGAAATTTCCGAAATTTCCGCCGTACGCCCCTCATTCGATCCAGCGACGCGCATCAATTGCAGATAGTCCACCATAATCATGCCCAACTTGCCGTGCTCTCGCGCCACCCTGCGGGCGCGTGAGCGCACCTCAGTGGGTGTCAGCGCAGGGGTATCGTCAATAAAGATTCGCGCCTCCTTGAGCTTGGCCATGGCCGCTGACAGCTTGGGCCAGTCGTCCTGCTCCAGTTTTCCATTACGAACACGGGTCTGATCGATTTTACCGAGGGAGGACATCATCCTGATGACAAGCTGTTCAGCGGGCATTTCCATTGAGAACACCAGGATCGGCTTCTCAGTATGACCCGCTGCATTCTCAACAAGATTCATGGCAAATGATGTTTTGCCCATCGACGGACGCCCTGCGACGATGACCAGATCAGAGTCCTGCAACCCCGACGTCATACGATCCAGGTCGATGAAGCCGGTAGTAAGGCCGGTGATATCACCCCCGCTCTGGAACAACTCCTCAATGCGCTCGAGAGCACCCTGGAGTAGCGGCTCCATAGCCCGGGCCCCGCCGGTTTTGGGGCCCTCCTCTGAAATTTGCATGATGCGGCGTTCAGCCTCATCCAGCAGTTCCTCAGCTGTGCGCCCCTCGGGATGAAAACCTGTCGTGGCAATGTCCTGCGCCGCTCCAATCAACTTCCTGAGTACGGCACGCTCGTGCACTGCTTTTGCGTACGCCCGGATGTTTGCAGCGGTTGGTGTTGTCTCCGCCAGTTCCGCAAGGTAGGTATGCCCCCCCGCCGCCTCAAGCTCACCCGTGGCCAATAAACGATCGGCCACTGTAATGACGTCTACCGGCTGACCCAGGTCAACCAATTTGGCTATTTGACGAAAAATGGCGCGATGTTCTGGGCGGTAGAAATCCTCAGCGGCTACCAGTTCGGCAATCGCGTCCCAGCCATCAGGGGACAGCAACAGCCCTCCAATAACCGACCGCTCGGCTTCAATGGACTGGGGCTGCATACGGATACGCTCCAGATCAGCATCAGTCACCGGGAGCGAGTAAGGAGGAGATGTTGGTTGGTTCATGGGCAGCTATTTGACGTTCGGCCGCCCAGCATAACCCAAGGATGGCTCCCCGTGCCCAATGGAATACGGGGAGTGCCCCAAAAACAGGCAAACAGGCTGTTTGGCAGCCAGACTAGGCGTCAGGCCGCTACGACAGAGACCGCGATACTGGTCGCCACATTGCCATGAAGCTGCAACATGACTTCGTACTCGCCCAGTTCACGGATAACACCCTCGGGCAAACGCACTTCAGATTTGTCGATTTCAACGCCTGCAGCGGTGATCGCCTCCGAAATATCACGGGTGCCTACCGAACCAAACAGCTTTCCTTCCTCGCCAGCTGTTGCCTCAATGGAAACGCCGGCCAACTCGACAACGGCCGCCGCACGCTGCTCTGCCGCTGAAAGGGCCGCTTGTGCCGCTGCCTCGAGCTCCGCACGGCGTGCCTCAAACTTCGCTACGTTGTCCTCCGTCGCCGGGACCGCCTTGCCCTGCGGAATCAGGAAATTTCGTCCATAACCCGACTTCACATCGACCTTGTCACCCAGACTCCCGAGGTTGCCCACGTTCTCCAGCAAAATCACTTCCATCGTCAATTCCTCACGGTCGGTCGCTGCCGACGTCTTACCCTAAAAATCCAGAAGCCTCAGGCTTCGCTGTCCGTCGATTCAGCAAACCATCGACGCCTAAAATCCAACAGGGCATCAGCCATGACCAAGCCCATCAACAACCCCTTGGCGGGATCGAAAAACAACCACATGACATAGAACAATACGAGGCTGCCACTACCTCGATGGGTCTTCGCTACCCAGGCATGAGCCAGGGCAAAACCCACAAACATCAGGGGCACGGCCCAAACCAATGCCCAGCCGCTAATCCAGGGGGCCTGCAGCCAGATAACGACCGCGACACACCCTATACCCAGCGTTGCCCCCGCAGGCAGTCGCAGCCTGTGAAACTCTGCCTTAAACCCGCCCGGGTTGTACAAGAGCGCCTGCCAGTACCGCGCCAGAAGCAAACTCAACACTGCCGTTACCGCATTGCCGGCAGCCAAAATACCAGCCACCTGGCTTGGCGTAGGACGGTCGAGTGTTAACACCTCGCCACCCTCTGCCAGACTGGCCTCGAGATTTCCGATTAACTCGGAAAAAATCAAAACCAGTTGTTCCAGAAACTCGCCGCTAAACAGCAACAAGCTGGCTCCACCGGCCGCACCCAGCACCACACTCGCCAATACCGCCATGGCGAGGCTCACGGTTACGCGCAGGACCACCGCCAGAGAAAAGGTCCCCAGTAGCAGGACCACACTGCCGATGTCTCCACTCATCCAGGCGGCCAACCCGGCAGGCAAAAGTGCCCAGAACACCAGCCAGCCACCATCACCAATTCCTTTGCGCAGGGTGACCAGCGCCACCGCAGCAGCACTCAGCCAACCAAAGAGCAAGCTGCCGGCACCCAGCACAGCGACCGCCAGCGCTTGCCAGCGACCGCGCATGATGAACTCAGCGAGGCCGCGCATCAGATCACCGCTTTACTGGTGGGAATCGGTGTAGGGCAGCAACGCCAAAAATCGCGCCCGCTTAACCGCGGTAGCGAGCTGACGCTGATACTTTGCCTTGGTACCCGTAATCCTACTGGGCACAATTTTCCCGGTTTCGGTGATGTACTGCTTCAGGGTGTCGAGATCCTTGTAATCGATCTCCTTGATGCCCTCAGCAGTAAATTTGCAAAACTTTCGTCGACGAAAAAAACGAGACATGGCTCAATCCTCGCTGTTGTCTGATTCGGCGTCACCACCGTCTTCACCCGGCGCCTCGTCATCACTGACGGTCTCCTGGGGTTTGGCTTCGGCAGCCTGACGCTCCTGATACCGTGATTTACGCTCACGGTCTTCTTTCTCCGCCTTCATGATCAGCGACTCATCGGTCACGGACTCATCGCGGCGTATGACAAGGTTGCGTATGACGGCGTCGTTGTAACGGAAGGTTGTGGTCAACTCTTCCATGGCCTCGTTGGACGCTTCCACATTCATGAGAATGTAGTGCGCTTTGTGGACCTTATTGATGTGGTAAGCCAGCTGGCGCCGACCCCAGTCTTCGAGCCGGTGTACCATGCCGCCGTCTTTGGTGATGACAGCGGAATACCGCTCGATCATGCCCGGAACCTGTTCTGACTGATCCGGATGAACCATGAACACAACTTCGTAGTGTCGCACTCGATCACTCCTTTCGGTTTGCGCCGCCCGCATTAACGGTGCGGCAAGGAGAAGGGGCGCAAGCCCCGCCTAATTTTGTGAGGCGCGGAGCATACCGAGCGCGCAAGCAGAATGCAACGCCAGAATCAGCCAGCTTCCCGCTGGCGAATAGCCTCGTAGAGGCAGATACCTGTGGCCACAGAAACATTGAGACTGGAGACCGTGCCCAACATCGGCAAACTCACCAGAAAGTCGCAGTGTTCTTCGGTGAGGCGGCGCATTCCGCTCCCCTCTGCACCCATGACAATACCCACAGGGCCCTTAAAATCTTGCTCATAGAGCGTTTGCTGGGCTTTATCAGAGGTCCCCACCAACCACACGCCTGCCGCTTTCAAGCCTCGCAAGGTTCGCGCCAGATTGGTGACGCGGACGAAGGGCACGTTATCTGCCGCACCGCAGGCGACCTTCCTGGCCACAGCCGTTAAACCGGCCGCGCCATCCTGAGGCACGACGACCGCTGTCACGCCCGCGGCGTCGGCGGTTCGCAGGCAGGCACCCAAATTATGGGGATCCGTAATTTCGTCCAGAATCAGCAAAAGTGGGGCTTGGGTGCGCTGCACCAGCCCCATCAATCCCGCCTCATCCACTGCAGCGGACGGCCGCCCCGCTTCCAGCCGCGCGGCAACCCCTTGATGCCGACCCGATACAAGGTTATCGAGAATTTCCTTTGTTGCCGGTTCAATGGCAACACCCTGGTCCAGGGCCAATTGCTCCAGAGCCTGTATCCGTTTATCGCGCCGGCTTCGGTCAACGCACAGGGCCTGAATCCCCCGGGGATCCCTCCGTACCAGCGCCTCTACCGCATGAAAGCCATAAATCCACTCACTCACGACTTGCCTCGCCTGGGCTTGGCTTTCCCGGGGTTGCGCTTGCCCGACTGTGGTCCTGTACCGTTACCCTGCTTTCCTGATCCTTTCTTTCCTGGCGCTTTATTTCCTGGCCCTGTCTTTCCAGACGATTTCTTTCCCGGCCCCTTTTCTCCAGACGATTTCTTTCCCGGCCCCTTTTCTCCAGACCCTTTCTTTTCCGGCTGTAGCTTTCCGGCCCCTTTCTTTCCGGCCCCTTTCTTTCCGGCCCCTTTCTTTACCGGGTCGGCCGATGCATTAGACCCGGTTCGCGCGCCAGCCTTTCTGCTGCCTCGCTTGGGACGCTTTGTTGCATCACCGGGTCTGGCATTGGCAGCGCGCCTGTTGCGCGGTGAAGATCCATCGGCGGCTCCCACCATCTCCAGATCGATCTTGCGTTCGTCGAGGTCCACCCGTGCAACACTGACATTGACCGCCCCCCCCAGTTGAAAGGTCCGGCGAGTGCGCTCACCGACGAGCCGCTGCTTGGGTGCATCAAAGTTATAATAATCTCCGGGGAGAGCGCTGATATGCACCAAGCCCTCAATGTAGAGA
>JAKMEU010000043.1 GCA_022425845.1 Luminiphilus sp.
CTCCTATGGATGGGAAGTAGCTCATCATCTCGGTGCCGCCGGCAACCACAAGATCTTCCATACCAGACATGACCTGGGCCGCCGCCAGGCTGACGCTGGTAATACCCGAGCCACAGTAGCGGTCGAGAGTTACGCCCGATGAACGTATGTCATAGCCCGCATTCAGGGCCGCCATCCGTCCAAGGTCACCTGACTGTTTGCCACTCTGGGCTGAGGTCCCCCAAATAACATCATCAATCTCTGAGGTGTCCAGCTCGTTCCGCTGCGCCAGCGCGGCCAACACGGTTGAACCGAGATACGAGGGGTGTAGATGTGCCAGAGACCCCTTCCCCACTTTTCCGATACCCCTTGGGGTTCGGCAGGCGTCGATAATATAGGCGTTGGACACAGAAACCTCCTGACAATGACTGCACAGCTGAGGACCCGACGCTACGTCGCTTTACCGGCAGGCGTCAAGTGAGGGCCGGGCTGGGCAGCAAATGGCCTGCAGCAAACGCGGGGACCCTCAGTCTGTCATGTAGAGCACCTAAACGATCGAGTACCCGAACGGATAGCTGGCTTCTATCCGGTCCTTTGGCCCCAAGTACACGCCATCGGCGTCCACTTTGACGGGATAGGCCGGGGCTGTCGGCCTCCGAATCATTGCTTATGGCGCCTAGTCAATTACGGTTCTCGCCAATCACGGTTATAGTCGCTGCAGGACAACAGACTGAGGTGACGCTGATGGATATTCTCCACCCCATGCTGGGCATGATGATTTGGTCCGGGATTATTTTATTGGCCCTGCTGGCACAACGCATTCCCGTCGTGATTAAACACTGGGGGCATTTGCAATACGCGCTGCACTCGGAAGAGCTTCGCCCCAGGCTTCCCATACGGATGCGCTACGTCACGGACAACTACAATCACATCTTTGAGCAGCCCACCCTCTTTTACGCCACCGTGGTGTACATCAATCTTATGGGACATGAATCCACAATCAACGTAGCCCTGGCTTGGGCCTACGTCGTTGGCCGAATCGTGCATTCCCTTATCCACATTTCAGTCAACAATGTCTCATGGCGGGCAACCTCATTTGCCCTGTCGAGCCTGTGCTTGCTTGCCATGATTTTCGGTGAGTTGCTTAGCTGGGTGGCCTGAACACGGCCCCAACAGACGCGCCTGTCGCGGGCACGGGGATACCGATTGGCGCGTCTGAATCAAGGTTCGACTGCAATGCAGTCGGCATCGATCACTTCAGACGCTTCGCTATTGTCAAAACCGAACCAGCTGAGTCGGGTGAATTTGCGCTCCTGAAAGCCTCCAGACTCTGAAGCCACACAGGCCGGAAAGTAAGGTAGCTCATTCCCCGCCAGGGGAACCGGGGTCTGGGTGCTGCAACCCAACAGCAGGGCGATGGGCAGCGCCCAACGACAAGATCTGATGTTATGCCAACTCATCTTATGCACCGGCGACTCATCGAAGAACATCCAGCTGAGATCATATCCCGCCTGATTGAATCCTTCATCGCATCCGAGGGGGTTTATTGCCCATCGACGCTCCTGTTTTGTGGCGTTGTTGGCAAAAATCCTTTTACTGGCGACTCATGGGACTTTATGGGCTGATCGATGGGCTGATCGATGGGCTGATCGATAGGCTGATAGATGGGCTGATCGCTCCCCGGCATCTCGGGGCGATGTCTCCGACCGCGGCAAATACGCGCTCCAGCACCCATGAAGTATCAGCCGGCAGTAAGGCCCAGGGCCATGGGTGCGTTGGGCGGATCGGCATGATCCCCCCAATGCCAGAGGCCTGTCTTGAACCCAGCACGCCTGAACCCAGGACGCACTGAAATCACGCTTCGTGCTAGGGTTCTATAACGGTCACGCGCCCTGAATTGTCAACGGCAAAATATAAGGCAGGCGGCCTCCATACGGCATTGTGGACAAGCCCGTAAGCGCACCGGTGGAGTGACAACACAACTCAAAGGAAAGCGCCTTAGACGTTAGGGTGCTTACTTCAAGGCAGCATCGCTAGGCAGAGAATACGAGGAATCTGGGAATGGAACTATCAGCCTCTCAAAACCAGAGCGCAAAAGCCGTACTGGAGCACGCGACGGCAAGCGGTAATCTGAACACCGCCCTTTGCGCCGTGGGCGATCAAAACGGCCTTATCCTGACCCACGCTGCAGGATATCGCGACGCCGGCCGAACCCTGCCGGTTGCGACGGACGCTATTGTGGCGATTGCCTCAATGACCAAGTTAATTACCACGATTGCGGCGCTTCAGTTGGTGGAAAAAGACAGCTTAGCGCTCGATATTCCGATTGATAGCTACCTACCCGAGCTCAAAAATCCCGCCGTCCTGACCGGCTTTAATGCCGACGGCGATCCTCAATACACACCAGCTCACCGGGCACCCACGGCCCGGGAATTGATGACCCATACCTCGGGTTACGTCTACAGCATATGGAATGACACCCTGCTCACCGCCGAAGACAAGGGGATTGTCGAGGGTGTGCTGGGCAGCGAAGGGCGGTTTTTGAAGGCACCGTTGGCTTTTCAACCGGGAGAGCGCTGGGAATACGGCATTGGCATCGATTGGCTTGGCGCACTGATTGAACGAATTTCAGGTCAGCGTCTGCTGAACTACTTTGAGGAGCATATTTTTTACCCCTTGGGTATGACGGACACCGGCTACGAATTCGATGCCGCCAAGCTCGACCGGGCCGTCTCACTGATGATGCGTGTCGACGGCGCCTTGATCGAGGCACCTGTCCTGCAGGCGACACCTGCCGAACACGGATCAAGTGCCTTCTACAGCGGTGGCGGAGAGCTCTACTCCACTCTTGAGGACTACAGCAAGATACTGACGGCCCTGCTCAACAAGGGCGTCTGCAATGGGGCGCAGTTGTTACATCAAGAAACTGTTGCCAGCATGTTTGAGAACCATATTGGCCATCTCGAGGTTCCAACCGGGCGCACACAGATGCCGGAGCTGAGCAATGACTTTGATATGGGCTTTGGCGCACCGGCCACATGGGGTTTGGGGTTTCTGCGCCATGAAACGGCAACTCCCAACGGACGCTCGGCGGGGTCGGTGTCCTGGGCGGGGCTGTTCAATTCCTACTACTGGATAGATCCCGCCAAGGGCATCTTTGGCCTGTTTGCCACCCAGGTTCTACCCTTTTATGACCGGCAAGCCATTGACACCCTCTGCGCTCTGGAGCGTGCGATTTACGGGCTGGACTGAGAGTTATCAGCCACTACTTTTCTATGTCATAGTGAAAAGGCTTGGTTAACCAATAATAAAAGGAAGCGCCATGACCACAGCCACCGCTGAACGCCGGAACATGCGTAAGGTCGCCCTCACCTCGCTGGCGGGAACCAGCATTGAGTGGTACGACTTTTTCCTTTACGGTACCGCCGCTGCCGTGGTGTTTCCGAAAGCCTTTTTCCCGCAGGACCTGCCTCCCATGGTGCTGCTTATTATTTCCTTCAGCACCTTTGCCGTGGGCTTTATTGCACGGCCCGTGGGCGGCCTGATTTTCGGTCACTACGGAGATCGGGTAGGTCGCAAGCGCACGCTGGTTGTGGCACTGATGATGATGGGGGCTGCTACCACCCTGATTGGCCTGCTGCCCACCTATGCCACTATCGGTGTGGCCGCACCCCTATTACTGGTATTGCTGCGATTCGTGCAGGGTCTGGCCATTGGAGGTCAGTGGGGCGGCGCCATGTTGTTGGTCACGGAAAATGCCCCGGCAAACAAGCGCGGCTGGTATGGTGCCTACGCTCAGGCGGGAGCACCCGTGGGTGTGATTCTGGCTAATCTGGCTTTTATTGGGGTCAGCATGAACATGAGCGACGAGGCCTTCATGAGTTGGGGCTGGCGTCTTCCCTTTATCGCCAGTATCGCCCTCATTGGCATTTCACTCTATGTGCAACTGCGGCTGGAGGACACCGAAGCCTTCAAGGCATTGCAGGCCACCCAAGCCGCCGATGCGGCGGATTCTGGAAACCCCACCCCCACCCCCGTTTAAGAGGCCAATAAACCTTAACCGCCGCCCCACATGGAGGCGGCCCGC
>JAKMEU010000061.1 GCA_022425845.1 Luminiphilus sp.
CCCCTGAGCCGATCTCGATTAGCTGCCCCCCAGGGGATCCTCCGGAGTGGCATGGCAGTAAACGGTATAAAGGCTTAAGCTTGCGGGCCTATATCTGCCCGGCCGGCGCAGTGCTACCGTCACAAAACCAGTATCTCGAGTGCCATCATGACCCCCCGACAAAGCCCCGCCCTGCTCGACGATGCCAGCGCCGTTGCGCGCATCTTCGAGCATATCGATAACGGCACCACCGATTTGGGCGACACCATGTGGCGGGAACCCGTGGACCACTACCACAGCCAGGCGCGCTTCGACGCCGAAATGGCCCTACTGCGCCGGTTGCCGGTTCCTTTCTGCCCGTCGGCTGCCCTGTCCGAACCCGGCAGCTACGTCGCCCGTACCGCGGCGGGCACGCCGGTGCTTGCAGTGCGGGACAACGCCGGGCAGGCGCGCGCCTTCATCAATGCCTGCCGCCACCGGGGTATGCAGGTGGCCAGTGGCGAGGGTTGCACCAAGACCTTTTCCTGCCCCTACCACGCCTGGACCTATGGGCTGGACGGCCAGCTCCGTGGGATACCCGGCGAGGAGGGCTTTCCCGATGTCGATAAAGCGACTCACGGCCTGGTACCCCTAAGCACATGTGAAGCCGGGGGCATTGTGTATGTGCAGCAGCGGGGTGACATTGATCCCGGGCAGCTGGGCGGTGCCCTTGAATATTTCAGCCCGGAGCAGCGCTACTTCCAAAACAGCGAGGTGGTCGTGGACGCCAACTGGAAGCTGATTACCGAGACTCTGCTCGAGGGCTATCACATCAAATCACTGCATACTGACACCTTCTACCCCTTCGGTTTTGACAACACCAACCTGGTGGAAACCTTTGGTGCCAACTGCCGCATTATCTACCCTTTCAAGCGCATGGCAGCACTGCGAGAGGTCCCGGCAGAAAAACGCAAGCTCAACGGGATGGTCACCTCGGTCTATCACCTGTTCCCCAATGCCAGCGTGGCCGTGCTGTCAAAACACACCAGCCTGACCCTCATGGAACCCCTGAGCCCCACCCGCACGCGGCTGGTGAGCTATTACGTCGTGAACCCGGACACCGCAGACGCGCCGATCACGCTGGAAGCGGCGCAGCGGGATGTGGCCTTCGTCAATGATTCCGGCCAGGAGGAAGACCGGGATGCGGCCCGTGCCATTCAGGAGACATTGACCACTGGCGCCAACACCCACCTGACCTTTGGCTACTTCGAGAAAGCCATCGTCAATTTTCACCAGCATCTGGCGGCACACCTCGACTGACAGTCGGGTCGGACAGCCATCAGAGCAGCAAAGCCCGATGCAATCCCAGCGCAGTCGTTCGGAATAGAAGCCCTACCCCAGGGGTTATCAGCAGCCACTGGCCGCGCCAGGCTCGATCGCGGTTATTATGGGGGCATCGACTTTCAGGATCCGCCCATGAACATTCTCGCCTCACTGCTCTGTGCCCTGGTTCTCGTTGCCAGTACGCTCACCGCTCAAGCCGACAGCCTGACGCTTGAGGACCTGTTGGCGCACGAGCCCACCGTCGACGCCACCCTGCCCAGCCCCGAAGACGTTATCGGTATCGGCGTCGGTGAGCGCCACTGGTATCACCACGAGATCGTGAACTACCTCGACGCCCTCGCTGAAGCCTCACCGCGCATGGTGGCCCTTGGCTCCCATGCAACCAGTTATGGCGGGCGCTCACTGGTCAGCTACGCGATCTCGTCGCCTGCTAACCTCGCCAGGCTGGATGCGATAAAGGCCGCACGCAGGGACCTGATCGACCCTGCGGCCAAGGTCGATGTAGACGCCCAGCCCGCCGTCTTGCACATGATGTACAGCATCCACGGCAACGAGCCCAGCGGCAGCAATTCCACACCCATGGTGGCCTATTACCTCAACGCCGTGCAGGACCCAGACCTGGAGGCCCGGCTTGAAGACGTGGTGATCATCTTCAACCCCATGCTCAATCCCGACGGTTTGGATCGCTTTGCCCACTGGACCAACAGCCACCGGGGTCGGGTACCCAGCCCCGATGCCAACGACAGGGAACATCGCGAATACGTGCCGAATGGCCGCACGAACTACTATTGGTTCGACCTCAATCGCGACTGGCTGCCCCACCAGCATCCCGAGAGCCAGGGCCGGCTGGCCCTGTTCCATACCTGGAAACCCAACGTTCAGCTCGACTTTCACGAGCAGGGCAGTAACAGCAATTTCTTTTATATGCCCGG
>JAKMEU010000073.1 GCA_022425845.1 Luminiphilus sp.
CCCTACTCCCACACCCCGGGTTTTGCAGGTGCCCGACAACCCGGGATGACGGGCCAGGTCAAGGAGGAAGTGCTCACGCGCCTTGCCGAGCTCGGCGTTCGCGTAAAGGACGGTCAGGTCAGCTTTCGACCCACGATGCTGAGAGCCCGTGAGTTTGTCAGTGAGGCCGCCGAGTTGGCCTATTACGACGTGCTGGGCGGCTCCTGTTCGATATCCCTACAGGCCGCGCAACTGGGATTCACCTACTGTCAGGTACCCGTAATCTACACGCACGGCGGGAGTGGTGGCGTCAGCGTCACCTGGCACAACGGTGAACAACGCGACTTCGCTAACGGCACATTGGACTCGGACGTTTCAGCTTCATTGTTCAAGAAGCTGGGGGAGATAGCACGCATCGATGTCTCAGTGGCTCAGACCCTGGCCTAATGCGTTAGCAACAACCCAGGCAAACTGCCCCGGGGGCGTAGGCGCGCTATACCGCCCGGGCGTCGAGGGCCTCACGAATTTCACGCGCTCGGGTTTCATCCAGCTCATAAGAGCGCATGACCCAAATCCCTATGAGCGTGCCCGTCGCCGGCACGAGAATAAAGGCTGCTCTCAACCCGGCAAGGGCGCTGTCCGACTGCACGGTGAGCGTTTGGTCAAAGCCGACGACACTGAGGATCAGGCCACTTAGCAGACCCGCAAAGGCGGCACCGAATTTAACCATCCACCAGTAGATCGCACCAAACAAACCCTCACGACGCTCGTGGGTTTCCAGTTCGTCAAGATCACAGATATCCGCTGTCATGGACATCATGAGGGTGAACAGCCCACCAATGCCAAAGACGAAAAGGGGAATCGGCACAATCATCAAATAGGGGTTTTCAGGCGTGAAGCTCCACCAGAACATGGCATAGCCCGCCAGGGACAATGACTGGGTAATGAGGAACGTTTGGCGCTTGCCATAACGCTGCGCCATCCAATTGACCACGGGTATCACAAAAAAGCAGGTGCACAGCGCCGAGACGCTGCCAAAGATAGCGGGCCAGTTCCCGGCAGCGACCGGGTCCCCGGCATTCATGTAGTAGACGATAATAAAAAAAGCAAACCCAGCAACACAGTTGTAGGCATTGAAGATGCAGAAGGTCGCGATACAAATCTTCTGGAAAGGCTTATTTTTCAGCGTAATGCCAATGCCATGAAACAGGTCCATGAAGGTATCCGCCAGCGATCCCTGGGTTTCATCGGCACCCGCATCGGTGACTGTACTGTCTTCCGAATGACAGAAAATAGCCGGCACCATGGCGAGGGCCATACAGGCTGAACCCACATAAATGGATACCGTCCGGGCACCTTCCGCTGCCGAAGCAAACCAGTTGGGATCGTAAAGGATGATCCAAAACCAGGGCGCGATAACCCACGCCCACTGACCGATCCACTGCGCTACCGCCATCAGGCGTGTGCGCTCGTGATAATCCTTGCTCATTTCATAGCCCATGGCCACGTAGGGCACGGAGAAGATGGTCATGCCAATGAAAAACACGATGGACCAGGCCAGGAAATACCAGAAGTTATACATTTGACTGTCTTCAGCCGACAGCTGCCACATGGCCATATACGACAGGCCCGCGACAATCGCCCCAATGAAAATGTAGGGCCGACGCTTCCCCCAGCGAGATTCAGTGCGATCTGAAATGTAGCCCATCAGTGGGTCAGTAATGGCATCCACCAGTTTGGGCAGGAAGAAAATAAGGCCCCAGAGAATTGGGCTCATACCCAACCCCTGGACCAGTATGACCATAAAAATGCCCAGTGCGGCGGGGAACATCTGGTTGGCCAGCATGCCCAGGCCAAATGCTATTTTCTGGCTCATTGGAATCCCAACTGACGGTGTATCCGTCGGAATATGAAGTGCTACGGCTTCCGTTGTCATACAGCGTGGACCTGTTTCTTTTTAGACATTGATTGGGGATTCGACTGACTTACCAAAAAGGGAATATTGGCTACAGCACTGGCATCTGCCCTGTTGTCGACCTGGCAGTAAAGGCGATATTCCCCGGGCGGGGGGGCTGTGAATGCAAATCGGCGGGTCTGCGCCCCGCTGCCTGCGACGACCGTCACGGGCGTAGGCTCAAAATCACCGCCGTCACTCTGGCTTGCCCGTTCAACTTCTTCCCTCACAACCCATGAGAACTGCAGATCCTTTTCGGGGTGTGACAAAACGACCTCCGCAGCCATGGCGACCTGCGTTTTCACAGTGACACTCTGCGCCGCACGCTGTCCATTTAAGGTCAGTGCTTCTATACCGGGCGCGCGCAGTGCCGGCCATTGACCCGTCCAGGCGTGCTGCAGGACATCCACCGCATCAGTGCGCCGCCCGTCCTCCAGAAAAAGGCCGTACCAGGTGGGGGTTCGTTCCTGCTTCTGGCCCCACAGAAAAATATAGGCGCCCAGGCAGTTGGCGGAGTCTGCCAGGATAATTTGATGGTAGCGCCGGGCAATGTCCCGTGCCTTCTCTCGACTGGTGGCCTCGATGGGACGCCCCCAGTCGGTTTCGGGACTTTCCCAGTGGCCCGTCGGCCCCCACTCGGTAATTTGATAGGGACCATCATACCGGGCTGCCCTCAGGATGCCCGGCAGTTGGTCGATCTCACCGTAGATCTGAAAAGAGAGAAAATCGAGGGACGGCGC
>JAKMEU010000083.1 GCA_022425845.1 Luminiphilus sp.
TACGGATAGATGTCGGCTGTGATATCAACGCCTTCAGCCCGGGCCGTATCCAGTTGTCTGATGACACTGGGCGCCGTGCCCCAGAGGCGCTTCATGGCCAACTTCAAATGAGAAATCTGAACTGGCATCCCGGTTACCCGGCCAATATTGATAATTTCTGCGAGTGCTTCTTCGAACCAGCGGTCTTCGCTTCGAATATGACTGATGTAGCGCCCACCCCGTTCGGCGGTTTGCTGCGCCAACAACATGACTTCGGTCTGCTCACTGTAGATGCCCGGCTCATACTCCAGCCCCGTCGATAACCCTATTGCCCCTGAATTCAGCTCAGTACCCAGCAATTGAGCCATTGCCTGCATGTGAACGGGACTGGCCGCGCGCTTCATGTTCTCGCTCATCACTGCTGCGCGCAGGGTATTGTGACCGACATAGGACGCGACATTGATCTTGGCGGGGGTGGTCTCAAGCGCCGCGAAGAAATCGGCCAGCGGATAAGGTGAGCTGCCGTCCTGACCCACTATGACCGTGGTTATGCCCTGGGTAATCTTGGGTCGCGCATCAAGCCTGTCGAGAATCAGTTCATCGGCATGACTGTGGGTATCAATAAAACCAGGCGCCAGAACCCGTCCCCGCCCGTCGAAAACAACGTCACCGGGCTGGGGAGCGAGATCCCCCACTGCCGTGATGACATCACCAGCAATGCGAACGCTACCCGGGGCCGGCACTGATCCCGAACCATCGACGATCAGGACGTTGCCAATAAGGAGACCCGAGGCCACAGCAGAGGACGTTGCGGTCAGCAGGAAAGCGAGCGCCGCTACGATCCGCAGACAGATCAAATGCTCGAACCAGTGCGTCAATTGAGTCATCACAATACGCGGCGTCGGCCAGCTATGGGGCCCTATCGTAGCAGGGACAGTAAAGCCCCGCCTCAACCGGCATCAGGCTGCCGGATGCACCAGGTTAGCCTCAACAGCGTTCAAAAAGCCCAACATATCCACGATGCGTTCGGAGCCGGGATCCAGTGTTTTACCCTTGAGATCGCCGGTAATCGTGCCCTGGGCCACCGTCTCGATTAACGCACTCTTCAACTCCGCCGCATAACTGTGCAGCGCAGCGTTATTTTCACGCTCGGCCAGCTCTTCCAAAGCGTTGGCCAGGGCAAAAATCAACGCCGATGAATTGAAGTTGGCCTCGCGTCCGTCGGTCTCCAGATAGCGTAGGTAGAGGTCGTGGGCCGTACCGTGGGGCGCTTCAAAGAGCTTGGTGCCATCCTTGCTGATAATCACGGAGCTGGCCGTCGCGAGACTGCCCCCAAGGGCGGCTGATATATCCGAAAAGATATCGCCATCGAGATTCTGTGCGGGGTACAGCCCCCAGCGCGGCGGATCACAAATCATTTTGCTCAACTGGCGGGACGGGCGCATGATCATGAATGAGGGCGGTGGCGTGTCCAGTGCCGCCAGCTCCTGGCGCAGCTCCAGAATAATTGAGCTGTACACCTCGTCGTAGTTAACAAACTCCCGCTTCAGGCCAAAGTAAATTTCTTTCTTGTTCATTGCCGCATCCAGGAAAACCTGCTCAACCCAGTCCTTGATCGCCTCGCGGTCGTTGGACATAAACAGGATAGGGTCACTGGCCTTGACCTCACGGGCGTGTTTTTCAACACCGTCTACCAGAACCTTGATGATGCCGTCCTCCGGTGCCGGCATGTTGTAGCTCCCATACTGGTCACCGCCACCGGCACTCATACGGGAAATCGAGACATGGGCTTTGCGCTCAGGAAGCCCATAGCGCTTCAATTGCTGCACCAGCTTGTAGAGCTTCATCCCACTTACATTGTCGGGAACGCCCCAAAGTGCCCGTTCCGGCGGGTTGGCAATAATTCGGGCCGCCTGGGCATCGATGAGTTCGTAATGGTATTGCAGGTTTGCTGCCGCCACCCGATCCTTGTAATCGCGCTCATAAATCGCCTCTATCGCCGCTCGCATGACACCGTCGTAGCCCGGCACCACCGTGTCCTTGAGACCCAGGTAAATGTCCCGTTGCTCGTCCAGTGCCCGCTGGAAAAAACGGTGTGCCCAGGCCTCGACTTCTTGGATGGCGTTGGTCGCCAACATCCAGGGATCACCTTTTTTCAGGCTGCGTCGATGGACCTCTACGGGATCACCACTACTTCCGACAAAGATCACCTTGGCAACGCCCGTGGCCTCACTCAGTTCGCTATAACTGAAATCGAGCCCGCCCGTTTCCATCGTATCGACCTCGATATCCCGATCAATCCAGTCGGGCCGTACGCTCTTGAGATTGCGAAACTCGATGTCCTCGCGCGTAATGTTGCCGCTGATACCTTTGCGAATGGCGCCGTTGGGTGACTTGGTTGCCAGCTTGTTGAGTTGATCTTCAGTAATTTCCGGGTGCCGGTTCAGCAAGTCGTCCAGCTGCATGCGGTTGACCGTCATCCCCGCATTCTTGATGCCAACACCATGGGTCCTGAGCGCAGTGATGGCCTCGGTCACGACAACACCGTTAGTCAAAAACCGCTGCTCAGCTGAGAGGTCAACTTCAATGAGTTCAATGTCCAGACGGGCGCGAACGAACTGATCAAGAATGCGCTCAAAAGCCACCTGCGCCATCTCGTCGCCATGCAAAACTACCAGGGGACTCTCGACTTTAATTCGCTGTGCCGTCATGCACCGCTCTCCAGAGAAATTTCAAAGGGCGAACGTTACCTTTTTTCACGGTTGCAAAGAAACGGAAAAGAACACAAACCCGGCGAAAATCCCTCGAGCTTGCGATGTGCGGTGACGGCCTGGTGCTCGGTGACCCGAAAGCCAACCGAGATCCTTCCTGACTGAAGGGCCTACCGTTTCATGGGCGGCCATCAGGGTTAGGTTCAGTCATTCTGACTTAAACCCGGGTTCGGGTCCCCTTCGGACGGCAGCATGCGCTACCGCTCAAAGGAGATTCCATTGACCGATTAAAACGACACATCCCACTGAAGTCTCACGCGATTTTCCGAGTCACTAGCCCTCAAAAAACTGTCATCCAGCGTGAGGTGGGAGAAGTCAAAAGTGAGCTTATTGCTGTGGCCTTTGAAGAACCAGTTGGCGCCAACGGTAAACTCTTCCCGTTCGTTGTAGAGGGACAACTGCTCCTTATTTGGCTCCTTCACGTAAGCGTAGCGCGCAGCCAACTCAAGGGGCGCAGGGAACGCGTCGAACAGGTTGTGGAAAAAATAGCCGGCCTGGACATAGGCACCCGTCAGGTCGCTTTGCGTGCCATCCACACGGTCGGTAATAAACTTGCGGTGCCATTCCTGTTGAAAGGAGAAGCCTTGATACTTAAACGCCAATTCCTGAACCCCCTGTTCGATACGGTACTGATCGGGAGCCGCGGCTCCAGGCTTCATAAAGCCATCCAGATTACCGCAGCCTGAGGAGGACCAGCGTGTACAGGGGCCAATATTGGTAAAGCCCGCGATGGCTAATGAACCGGTGGGGCGTTCCGTAAATTCTACGTCCGTCTGGCGAAACGCCAATTCACGACCCAGGAAGTTCCACTGCAAACGCCCCATATAAAGGTGCTCATCCGAGATGTTCTTCACGCTGCGGCCCTCGCCGTTGAAAACACCGGCGTAATAATTGAGGTCAGCAGGCGTTCCCTCAAACAGCCGACCACGGAGCTGTACCCCAACCTGACGATCCACGGTAAAAATCCGATTCACAATAGAGCGCTCAACAAACTGCTGCCGGCCAGATGAGTCCACCCGCTCGCGGTTCAAATCAATCTTCCACTGCCCCATCCGGATGCCACCCCAATCCCACTTCGCGAGATCGACACGCCAGTCAATGACCCGAGCCGCGGACGAAATGGCGTCGGCGTCAACATCCCGTGCAGGCTGAAGGTCGACCTCGAAATAGTACTTGATCCACGGCTGAAATCCGTGGCCGCCAATCTTCATACGAAGCCGCCGCTGCTCGAAGCTGGAGGTGCTGTCCTCTTCAAACTGGCTGATCTGCCGAGGATCGGAACCGAAGGGGTTGCTGTATCTGAATTGCGCGCGCCATTGAAGATTGGTTGCGAATTTGCCATCCCGGGTAGCAAACCCGAACCCCTTTGAGCCGTAACTTGCCTTGATGGGCGACGCCTCTGAAACCGCTTCCGCCACCGCTTCATTGATGGCTGTCTGGGTACTCTCATCGAGGGATACTTCGGTGACTATCTCCTCCTCATCAACAGCCACCACAACGGTGTCGGCGGTGGGGAGAAGGTCCTCGGTAGACAGGGTTTCCCTACCCATCAACCGCGAATGTTGCTCGATGGTGATGACTCCATTCTGGAGCAAGATATCGAGGAGTTCCTTGTCTGCCGCTTGTGCTGCCGGCATGAGCAAAGCCACTCCAATTGTGATCAAGACCGCAACCCGAACCGACCGACGGACGTATTTCATAATGGTGCACCCCGCTGAGGATTTCGCGCACCATATTACGATTGCGTTACAGAAATATGACAAAAGCCATCAAAATGAATTTTTCTTGACAGTTTTGTTTCAGCAGCGGTTTCGCAGGGAGTCAGCCTGCAATTTGCAAGGATGAGCACCGCTGCTCGTTCGAATTTTGGAGAGTGCTGACTCAGCTGTTGGCAATAATTAACGCTCGGTGCGCAACCTTCTCGGCACTGTCCGCGATTTCACCAATCTGGGATAACAGTTGGTATAGAAACATGGCATCGATAGGCGACATTTTATCCTCGTGATCCTTGAGTTTCGCCCTGAGCCGACTCTGCATGTCATCTGATTTACGCTCGATTCGCTCTACAGCCGTCACCTTTGAGGCGATCGACTTTATCTGTCGGGAACCAAATGCATTGCGAGAGAGCTCACGCGTGGCGGACACCACCGTCATGGCGGCGTCAACGCTGTCGACGACGGTGCTTATGTACTTAGCCAGCGACTTTTCAAGCGCAGCGGGAAAAGCCAGCTGTCGTCCCAGAGATAAACCCACCACGTCCTTGGTGTCGTTGGCCATCTTATCTTGCATTCGAACAAGCTCCAGAAGGTCTGCCCTCGAAACAGACATCCAAAGCCCACGCGGCATATTTTTTCGAACGAGGCTTTTAAGGTCATCAGCGTCGCTCTCCAACTGGGCTATCTCACCCTGAATTTTCTCAGCACGTGACCACTTACCTCCCTGAGCTGCCTGAAAATACAACGGCAATTTTGCCACACACTTGGAGCAGGCATGCACATGCTCCTCCAACGCCGCTAGTGGCGAGCTGCTGATGACCTCGGAGAATGCAGATCTGACTTCCATAACAGGGGTATCCTCAGTTGATAACAGGTTTCGCACCACAGCGCTTGAGGCGATGACACCGGCTCCCTAAAACCCCAACCCCAAGTCATTTGCTTTTTGCGGCTTCCCCTAGAGCGCCCGATGAGCTGGCACACCCAGAAGCGAGGGACGAAAATTAACCTCCAAACACCGCTCGGAGGATGTAAAAGAATATCACAGAGAGCGTTGCACCCGCTGGCAGCGTGACCACCCATGACGTTACGATTGCCCCCACCGTGGGCAGATGCAGCGCCTCGACGCCCCGCGCAAGGCCCACGCCAAGCACGGCGCCTACCAGGGTATGAGTCGTTGAAATAGGTAACCCGGTGGCTGAAGCGAGAACAACTGTCGTCGCCGCGGCCAGTTCGGCTGCAAAGCCTCGGCTGGGGGTCAGCTCGGTAATTTTTCGCCCAATGGTCTGGATAACCCGCCAGCCATAAGTTGCCAACCCCACCACGATACCCATGGCACCGATAGCCAGAACCCACCAGGGCAATCCTGACTTTGCAACCACCTCACCGCCCGATTGAACCGTGCTAACGACAGCTGCGAGGGGCCCCACTGCGTTTGCCACGTCATTTGAGCCGTGCGCAAACGCCATGGCACAGGCCGTGAAAATCATGAGGATACCGAATACACGCTCGACGTTTTCACTACTGTTGATATCACCGGTTGCCAAGTGAATTCGGCGCAGCAAAACCGCCCCAAGCAACGACACAGC
>JAKMEU010000087.1 GCA_022425845.1 Luminiphilus sp.
AATCGTCAGCCCGGGGCTTTCTGCAGCTTTTTTGGTAACCCTCCTGGAAATAGGGATGGATTATCGGGTCTATTTTCTGGGGGCGGGCTGCGTACGGTAAGAATAAAATCCCTGCCGCCACGCCAGCCCCCGCCACCTCGATATTTTGGCCGATCGCATCCAGCAGGAACTCGCGGGTTGGGAAGGCGCTGCTTATGACGCCCAAGACACCCTCCGGGAGGCGCTGGCCCTGGGCGCGGAACAGTAACCCCCGCGCCCGCTGTCACAAGTCCCTATAGACCGTGGGGTGGTTCAACCGCACCAATACCCCAGGCGAGGGCGATCCCAAGCAGGAACAAGAGCGTCAGCTTCCCTCTGTCGTGGCTATGAAACTGGATTTCAGGCAGTAGATCTCCCAGGGCAATACAGACAAAAGCGCCCGCAGAAAAGGCCAGCGCGGCAGCCAGGAAGCGGGCGTCCGATGGCGACAGTTCCATTGAGTACCAGAAAACAACAGCGGCCACAGGGCACAGCAGGGAAAATCCAAGATTGATCCAGTGGCGCCGGCGCGTCGAATGTCCCGCCGCCGCCAGCACGGTCTCCAACGACAGTGCATCCAGGGGCTTGTGCAGCAGAATGGCCAGGAACACACCCAGACCCAGGATACCTGCCCCTACCCCGGGGTCAGCCCGCATCACCGCGCCCAGGGCAATACCGTCCACCACGGTGTGGATACCCAGGCCCAGCAGTAGCCCCAACCAGGTAAACGCGCCGCCGGGAGGCGCCGTATGGCTGTGATCGTGGGCATGCCCATGGCTGTGCTGGTCCGCTGGCGCATGATCACAAGGGTCGTCCGAACCTGCGAAGTCATGCTGATGAAAGTGGAAAAGGCGCAGCAAAAGCAACATGAACACCAGGCCCGCCATGACCCAGGCCATTGCAAAATCAACGCTTGCTCCCGCAGCCAGGGCGGCGTGGGGAATCAGATGGAAAAACGCCACCCCCAACATCAGACCGGCCACCAGGCTCATGATCAATTGGGTCCGGGTGTGGGTCATGTGCAGGCGACGCGGCAACCATCCACCCAGCAGACTCGCGCCAAAAATAGCGGGGACGTAAATCAGGAGAAGTACCGTTGCGGCGCTCACAAGCTCACCATGTTGTCGCGATGGATCATTTCTGCATCACCGCCATAACCCAGTACCTCGGGTATCACGCGGGATGACAGTCCGACCAGTTGCCGCGCCTCACCGGCACTGTAGTTCACCAGCCCCCGGGCGATTTGCCGTCCTGCCCCGTCGACGCAGGTAACCAGATCGCCGCGCACAAATTCGCCCTCTACCGCAACCACGCCGATGGGGAGTAGCGACTTTCCGCCTTCAGCCACCATCGCCACAGCTCCCTCGTCAAGAACGAGCTTGCCATGCTCATGCATCAGGCTCGCGAGCCACTGTTTTCGTGCGCTCTGGGGCCGGCGCTGGGTGCTGAGCAGGGTGCCCAGTGCTTCGCCAGCAACCACCCTCGGTACAACCTCCGGAGTCCGGCCATTGGCTATCACGGTGAGCGCACCGGACCGCGCCGCGAGACGAGCGGCATTGAGTTTGGTAATCATCCCACCGCGACCAAATTGACCGCCCTCACCCACCATCGTGTCCAGCCTGGGGTCGTCCACCTCGGCACTGGGCACCAGGGTGGCATGGGGGTCCGTTCGGGGATTTCCCTCGAATAGGCCATCCTGGTCGGTGAGGACGAGGAGCACATCAGCATCCACAAGATTGGCAACCAGCGCGGCAAGGGTGTCGTTGTCACCGAAGCGGATTTCATCGGTGACCACGGAGTCATTTTCGTTGACAACCGGTAGCACGCCCAGCTCAAGCAATCTGCCCAAGGTACCCCGTGCATTGAGATAGCGATCCCGCGCGCGAATGTCGGCATGGCTCAGCAGCACCATAGCGGGGGTAATACCCTGCGGCGCCAGCGCCTCCTCATAAGCCTTTATCAGGGCAGATTGACCCACCGCTGCAGCGGCTTGCAGCGAGTGCAGATCCTGGGGGCGCTCATCAAACCCCAATCGAACGGTGCCGGCCGCCACCGCGCCACTTGATACAAGAACCACCTCGCAATCCCGCTCCCGCAGGGTAACCAACTGCTGAACCAAGCCATGGATGACGCCATGATCCAGACGTCGGCCCTCGGCTGTCAGCAGGGCGCTACCGACCTTGACCACCCACCGCCGAGCACCGCTCAGCTCACTGCGATCTCGAGCCGTCAATGGCGGTACTCCACGGCTACGTCGTCACCCTCGTCGCCACCCTCGTCGTCACCCGACGGCTCTGAAGCTTGCTTGTTACTGCGGCGGGCAGCGGCCTGCTGTTCACGCAATGCATTGATCCTTTCCCGCGCTTCCTGCTGCATCCGCTCCTGGGCGTCCCTCTCGGCAGCAGCGGCGTTTTCATCGTCTGCCTGCTGCTGATTCAGTCCCTCAATGTAGGTCATCAGGTCGCCACTGAGCTCTCGGGTACCCACGTGACTCAATGCTGAAATCTCGTAGATGGGGCCGTTCCAGTTCAATGCCTCCAGTAACGCAGCCTTGCGTTCAGCCAGCGTCTCGGCGTCAACCAGGTCGACCTTGTTAATCACCAACCAACGCGGCCGCGATGCCAGCGTGGGACTGAAACGCTCCAGCTCCCGGACGATACCGACGGCCCCATCAGCGGGATCCGATCCGTCAAAAGGCGCGATGTCGACAAGATGAAGGAGGATGCGATTTCGCGTCAGGTGTTTCAGAAAACGGATGCCCAGGCCCGCGCCCTCTGATG
>JAKMEU010000115.1 GCA_022425845.1 Luminiphilus sp.
GTGCTAATCGGTGTTAGTGGATTTCGGAGCACATTTTAGCCAATCAACGCCGGTTTTGGATGGCGCCAGTATTTGCGTTCCGGCAAATCGTTGCCGTATAAGTCGAAGTCCCACTTCCATGTTTCAAAGACAACCTGTTGTTCTCGGTTATACAATCGAAGCGCAGAGTACCTTCGTCTGTAAGTAGGAGTCGCTAACCGGATGAATGTTCCAGAAAAAAAGTCGAAAGCGAGGCAGCGCAGCTTCTATTTAACCTCAGCCCTGGTACTTGCTGCCTTGCTGGGCGGTTGTTCAGATGATTCAAACGACCAGCCGGAACCCCAGCCTATTCCTCCTGCGGTACCGACAGGCGGGCTGATTGGTATTGCGCTGGTTTTTCCCGAGCACCGCCCGGATGAGGGCTATCTGCATATACGAGCCTTTGATACCTACGACGTGGACTCGGTGGCTGCGGAGTCAAGTATTGCCTTTAGTGATACCGGTCAGGGCATCCCCTTTGAGATCGAACTGCCCGAGGGCAACTATGGTATCGCCCTTGTCATCAACGATCAGGACTCCGTTGACTGGGACGATACGGCCAGTTTTGATCTGTCGAGGATCTATCATTGTGATCTCGGTGCGCCCAATACCCCTTGCAATCCAGACGGCATAGCCATTACTGAGAACACCGATAGCCTGATCAATCTCACCCTGTACGCGCCCGACCAGAATCGCGATCTGTTCCTGCAACCCAGGACGCTCAATGTCGCCCACGGTGCCGGCCAGGGAGAGCGTCCCGACTTTACGCTGCTGGCGTATGAAAACCTCCAGTCCCTGGGGCCCCACATTGTCTTTGAGGCCGATATCAATGGCAGTGCTGACAACATCCCGGTGGTCATGCACGACTCCACCCTGGATCGAAAGACCAATTTCGACGAGCTGAATTGCCCGGACAAACAGCCCGCACCCGACGACAAACATTTCACCCACAATGATTGTGGCCGCATTTCGGCCCTGACATTCGATGAAATTATCGAGTACGACGCGGGCTATCACTGGACCCAGGATAGTGGCGAAACCTTCCCTTACCGGGATCAGGGGCTCACCGCGGTATCACTTGAAAGTCTTTTTCTGCGCTTCCCGGACGCTCACTACGTAATCGAGCTCAAGCCCGAGGAGGACGATGGCGTTGGCTCATTCACCCAGGAGGATCTGGATACCGCCGTTGAGGTGGCTCAGCTTATTAATGACTACCGCATGGGTCATCGTGTCACGGTAGCGTCGTTTACCGATGAAATCGTCAAGCATTTTCGCCAGCAGGATGATGAGATTCTGACCGCTTTTTCAGAAGCCGAGGCTCTACCTTTGATGCTGGCAGTATTTAGCGGCGATGACGCCTACGAGATTCCTGAGCCCGCCGGGGAGTTTTTGCAGATTCCTGAAACCTATTCCCTCGATGGCCTTAACCTGAATCTGGTCAACGAAAATAATGTCGACTTTCTGTTGTCCGTTTTTGATCTGAGGGTCCACGTCTGGACCATCAATGACGACGAGGCGATGGACAGGATGCTGGCGCTGGAGAATCTGTCGGGCATCATCACCGATTACCCAGAGAAGTTAATGCAGAGAATGGGCGGGGAGGGCGATGGGGCCCAGTAGGGTGAGGCGGGATGTTTTCTAGGGCGCCACCGCACAAGGCCCAAGTGCCAGCCTTATCTGCCAGCATCGCTGAACGGGCCGCCTCGTGCTGGAGGCAGATCAGTCCGTATGCAGGGGGATCAAAACCTCAAAGGTAGCACCGGGGCCTGAAGCCAGCAGTCTCAGGTCGCCGCCGTGGTCCTTGATAAGACGGTAGCTGATCGATAGGCCCAGACCGGTGCCCCCATGGCTCATTTTGGTAGTGAAAAACGGCGTGAAAATCTTATCGCGCAGTTTGGGCGCTATGCCCGGGCCGGTGTCACGAACGGTGATGCAGGCTTGCTTATCTTTGCGGCTTGTCGTCACGGTCAATGTGCCGCCACCCTGTTTCTGCATGACGTGGCGGGCGTTGTTGAAGAGGTTGAGCAGGACCTGCTCGATCTGTTGTGGGTTGGCCAAAACTTTAAGATCTGCTGCCTCATCCGCGGCCACTACCTTTACATTATCCAGCTCAAATTGCGCAGCTATCATCTCGATACAGTGTGACACGACAGAGGACACCCTGACCGGTGACTTGTCGAGCTTTTCGGCCCGGGCAAAGGCCTTCAGATCGTTGACGATATTCGATGCCCGTCTAACCTGCCCCTCGATACGGTCCAATTTACCGCTGAGGTACGAATCCGTCAGTTCTTCCCGCTCAAGATTAACGCCGATATTTGAAGCGGTCATCAGAATGGCGTTCAGGGGCTGGTTCAGCTCATGGGCCACTCCCGTTGCCAGTTCACCCAGCTCCGCCAGGCGGGATGTATGTGCCAGCTGTTCCTTGGTCGCAATCAGGTCGGAGATATCCTCGATACGTGCAGAGTATGTTGTCTCCGGTCCCTCTATGGTGCCGAATTGCAACGTATAGGTTTTGAGTTCGTCGGAATTGACTGCCGCCAGTTTGGCCTCGGTAAAGTAGCTAGCTGCGCCTGACTGTAGCCATGACAGGGCTGCTCTGGTTATGGGGCTGTCATTGTCGGGATCCTCGCCGCACGAATGGGCTTTCACCGCCGAGATCACAGCTTGCCGCAAGGGGGCTGCATCCTTGGATTTGGCAATCTTATTTTCGGTGACCAGTTCACCTTTCTGGGTGAGTATTAAAAGAAAGGCGCGACTCTGTTCGACCATTCCGGACAGTTGGCGGGCCCGATTCTCAAAGTTCCAAAGCGTCGCCTCCTGCTCTGCGCGTACAGCGTCCAGACTCTGCAGCAGGTGGGAGATATTCTTTCCAAGATTATCAACTTCCGCCGTTGCGGGCTCAGAGTGAGTCACCGCATCAGTGGCTTGGGCGGGATAAGCCTCCAGCTGTGTTCCGTAGTGTTCAATGGCCGTGATTTCCCTGCTGACCCTGATTCGTATAAAGAACAGCAAGATCAGTAATACGGCCACCACGATAGAGAGAAACACACCTGCTTCCCGAAACTGTACCTTTGCGAAGTCGATAGCGGGAAAGCTGATTTTTAGGCCTGTTACGTTTAAGTCCGGCCCAAATCTGGCGGGGAATTCGTAGTGAAATACCTCGTTGAGCCGGTCCGAAAAGAAATGCTTGCCCTGCTTCTTGGGAGTTCTTATGTACTCGTAGTTATTTTTGGCCCACGGATTATCCAATGGTCCCATTTGTATGCTGCTGAGATAGTCCGCTTGCGAAATGGCTTCCATGCCGAGTTGATTGCGCACCACGGGGCTTTTGCTCAGCTCCAGGCCGCCTTCTCGTGCTTTTGAGGATATGGCCTCAGTTTTGACGTAGGCGACCAGTACATAGTCGTCAGTCGACAGCACCGCAGGCCATACGCGTGGCTGTTCCCGAGCCTGCAACTGGGGAAGAAATTCTTGCGCCACCGTTGGCTTGGATAGCAGCTCCACAGCCAGTTTGATCTGATCGCTGGCACAGGCTGAGGTGGGTACTATGGTTTGCGAGTTGGCTTTACGGAGGCGGAAAACTGAGGCACATATGGCCGGGAAAGATTTTAAAATCTCAGCGATGGGTTGCTCCAAATCCCGGTCATCATAATCTGATGCCTCAATGGCTGCTGCCACCCGATAATGAATGGCCAGCGCCCTGTCCTGGGTTCGATAGTTGTGCAGTGAGCCGTATATTCTGGTCGCCTCAGAAAACAGGCTGTTACCCGCGTCGTGGTCGATAATGCGATCCGAGACAAAGAAAAGGGTGCTGGCGATGATCACGAGACCACCGGCGCCGAGTTCGGCGCTGTAACGCAGGGAATGCTTGCCCGATACGTCCTGACGCCTGTTAAGGGCCGCCAGCCGTTTACGGATTGACTGCCCGTAGAAGCAAACAGAAAACAGCACCAATACAAACAAATTGGTGGTCAACTCTTGCAGCACTATTGTGGCCCCGCTCCAGAAAAATTCCTGAAAGTAGGGTAGGGCGATAACGCACAGGAGGGGTGTTCCACAACACACCCAGAACTTCAAGCCTTCGGTAAAGACCTGCATAGGTTGGGCTCTTCGGGCCTGCAGGCCCAACCAGCCAGCCTGCAAACAATGCACCAGCGTGCTGCCCCAGCCCAGCCCGTCTGCCGGCTCGACCCATAGACCTATTATTACCAGCGAAAAAAAGCTGGTTACCAACCCACAGCCGAGACCCAGGAACACCGCAGCAAAGATGTAAAATAACGGGTAAATGTAGGGGGTTGCAGCGTAGTAGAACTGTGGCCTGAAACTTTCAATGAGTACGGCCAGAGTTACCAAGACGCCAGTGAGACACAGTCTCAACAGGGCGGGGGTGATATTGGCCTTATCCCACAGGCGCTCGTTTGCATGGCGATGTATATCCTGACGCACTGACCGCTCCTGGCAGCGTAGGTTTCCCGCTCTTGGCCTTCTTCCTTGAATGCCCTTCGACTTTATTTTCCTGCTCGCGTCGCTGCCGGGCCAGTACCCACGGCCATCCCCCTTTGATGGCAGCGAGCTTAACAAAGTTCATACAAAGCTGAGAAGTATTACTACAGATTGAGGGCCGTAGCGCAGTAAGTCTCTTGGCTCAAAGTAAGGCTTTCACCCTATGAAGCAGGCGCAGAGGTGTCTCGGCGCTCATGCGGCTGTCAGTAATAATAGTTTCTCAGAGCGTAGGCTTTCTGGCTCCGTATTACTCGACGGTCAAATTTTGTCTGGCAACCAGAAAGTCGAAGGACAGTTCGAACAGGTCTTTGCCGTTCACTGTGGCATTCCAAGCACCGTGGCCCCTTCCCTCCAGGGGCTCCAGTTCATTGTGCACCCCCAAGGGGTCATAAATCCCCTGTAGTTCCGTGGCCTCGGAAAAAGGGGTGCCGGGATTTACGTCATCGGTGCCATGTGCCATGAATAATTCAGGGTCCCCGCTATCGAATCGATTCAAACCGTATATGGCTTCAAACAGGTCCAGTGCTATCTTTGAACCCCAGAACCACACTACGCTTTGTACCGAATAGCTCTCGTCGAGGTTCGTGCTGGCCAGTGTGGGGTCATCGCTAACGAGTATTTCATCCCGAAAGTCCTCGAGTTCTGAAGCACCAAGGGCGATGGCCGTGATGGCTCCTGCTGACGCCCCGCCTACTGAAATAAAATCGGTATTGATGTTGTAGGAGGTAGCATTTGCCACCAGCCAACGCAGCGCTGCCTTGGCATCCCGCTGGGCAGCATACATGGCGACGCTCTGCTGCACTTGCTCCGGCGTCTCGGCACCCGCTAGGCCAAGCTCAATCCATTCATGAGGTGCGATGCCGGTATAAAACGCTAGCACTTCCTCAGATGACAGTCCGTCTATTGTCCCTAGGTCACTTGCGGTCCTGTAATCGACGGACACGAACACCCACCCCCTGGAGGCGAAGTAATCGGCCATTTCGACAATTTCTGGTTTGGTTTTGGTACCGCCCTTAAAGCCGCCCCCATGAATGAACATGAGGACAGGTCGAATTTCTGCGTCGTTGTCGGGCTGGTAGATATCCAGGAGTTGGGATTGCTCAACTGCAGACGAGCTTGAGCTGTTCTGACTTAGCCCTTCGGCATAAACGATATCGCTATCTAATAGAACCGAATAGGCAGGCGTCGCGCTGACCACAGGTGTTCCATTGCCGGGACCTTCCTCGT
>JAKMEU010000136.1 GCA_022425845.1 Luminiphilus sp.
GTCCTGCAGTGTCACAGCGGTTAACGACGCCCTCACCGAAGCCGCAGAGGGTAAACTGTCAGGCGTTCTCGGTGTCACCACCGAGCCCCTGGCCTCCTGTGACTTTAACGGCGAAAGCTGCTCGGGCGTGGTCGATGCCAGCCAGACGCAGGTCGCGGGCGAGCGGTTGGTCAAGGTCCTGATCTGGTTTGACAATGAGTGGGCCTATGCCAACCGGCTGCTGGATATCAGCCAGTATATGGGCTCATTGGTGCAGCAACGGATGCCATAGCGAGGGATCACCATGAAGTTGATGACTGAACTTAAGCTGGAGGGCCGCCGGGTGTTGATCCGGGAGGACCTCAACGTGCCCATTCGGGATGGCAGGGTAAGCAGCGATGCCCGTCTGGTTGCTGCGCTACCCAGCATTCAGCGGGCCCTGGATGCGGGCGCTGCTGTGCTGCTGATGTCACATCTGGGCCGCCCCGAGGAAGGGGTTCCAGACGATCAATATTCCCTCGCTGCGGTCGCTGACCGTTTACAGGAGCTGCTGGCGATTCCGGTTCCCCTCATCCGCGAATGGGAGACCGCTCAGTGCGAGCCCGGACAGGTGGCCCTGCTGGAGAATGTGCGCTTTAACCCTGGCGAGAAGAAAAACGACCCGGAGCTGGCGCAGCGCTACGCTGCGCTTTGTGATGTGTTTGTCATGGACGCTTTCGGGACCGCGCACCGGGCTCAGGCGTCGACCCATGGCGTTGCGCAGTATGCCCCTGAGGCGTGCGCAGGACCGCTTCTTGCTGCGGAACTGTCCGCATTGCAGCAGGCCCTGGCAAAACCCGACAGGCCGCTGCTGGCTGTCGTGGGTGGCTCGAAAGTATCCACCAAGCTCGCCGTGCTGGAGCAACTGACCAATACCTGTGACAGCCTGATTGTTGGGGGCGGTATCGCCAATACGTTTCTGGCCGCGGCCGGCTACCCTGTGGGCTGCTCACTGCATGAGCCCGATCTTATCGAAACGGCGCGTATATTGATGGATAAAAGTCACATACCGCTGCCCATCGACGTGGTGGTTGCCAAGGAGTTCAGTGAACATGCCACGGCGACACTGAAACTTGCCTGCGATGTTGCCGAGGACGACATGATCCTCGACGTGGGCCCACAATCAGCGGCTGCGATGGTCGAGCAGCTCGCACAGGCCGGGACCATACTCTGGAATGGCCCGGTAGGTGTATTTGAATTTGAGGCATTCGCTGGCGGTACGGCTCGACTGGCTGAAGGTGTTGCGGCCTCCAACGCATTTTCTCTTGCCGGGGGTGGCGATACGCTCGCCGCCATTGAACAATTTGGTATCAGTGAGCAGGTGTCGTATATCTCTACAGGCGGCGGCGCCTTTCTCGAGTACGTTGAGGGTAAGACGCTACCGGCAGTCGCTATCCTTGAGACCCGCGCCGATCACTGAAATGATAGATTCCAGACACCATCGGCAACTGCCACAACAGGAGATAACACCATGGCCCTGATCAGCCTGAGACAGCTTTTGGACCACGCTGCCGAGCATCAATACGGTGTTCCAGCTTTCAACGTCAATAACCTGGAACAGACCCGAGCCATTATGGAGGCCGCCGATGCCACCGACTCACCGGTCATCATGCAGGCCAGTGCGGGCGCCCGAAAATACGCCGGTGCGCCGTTCCTAAGGGCTCTGATGGAAGCCGCCATGCAGGAATTCCCGCATATTCCGGTCTGCGTACATCAGGATCATGGCACCTCCGCCGCCGTATGCCAGCGCTCCATCCAGCTCGGATTCAGTTCCGTCATGATGGACGGCTCCCTCGGTGAAGACGGCAAGACACCCATGGATTATGAGTACAACGCCCGGGTCACCCGAACGGTTGTGGATATGGCCCATGCCTGCGGTGTCTCCGTGGAGGGCGAAATCGGCTGTCTGGGCTCCCTTGAGACAGGTGAGGCCGGCGAGGAGGACGGTATCGGCGCGGCGGGTAAGCTGACCCATGAGCAGATGCTGACCGATCCCGAGGAGGCGGCTCAATTTGTCGCTGATACCGGCGTTGATGCCCTCGCCATTGCCTGTGGCACCAGCCACGGCGCTTATAAATTCACGCGCCCGCCAACCGGCGACATTCTTGCCATCGACCGAATCAAGGCAATCCATGCGCGTATCCCCAATACCCACCTGGTGATGCATGGATCATCTGCCGTACCCCAGGACTGGCTGGCGATCATCAATGAATACGGTGGTGAGATACCGGAGACCTATGGCGTGCCGGTCGAACAGGTCGCCGAGGGTATCAAGCACGGCGTCCGAAAGGTGAACATTGATACTGACCTGCGGCTCGCGGCGACCGGCTCCATAAGACGTTTCCTCGCAGAGAATCCCTCGGAGTTTGATCCCAGGAAATATCTCAAGGAGAGCATGACAGCAATGAAAGATATTTGTATCGCCCGGTATGAAGCTTTCGGAACCGCCGGGAACGGCTCCAGGCTGACGCCACTGGCACTGGACCGGGTAAGGCAGCTGTACGAAGCCGGCGCCTAACAGGCAATTTACTCAAGCACCCAGGACATTGGTCCGCCACCCCATACCGGAAGATTGTGGGGCGACGAGGCTAAAGGGACAATTCGGAGACGTCCCGGAAGCTGCCGATCTTGCCCCTCAGGAAGCTGTTGAACGCTATCACCGAACGGGGCTGGGATGAGGGGTTCTGCTCCACCATATGATTGAGTTCCGAGGGGAACAACAGCAATTCGCCGGTCTGCGGGATGACAGCATTTACCTTGGTATTGAAGATACTCGCCCGCTCTGGACGCGGTGGAATTTCAAGCCGTTGGTAGAACGTATTCCGATCAAAAAACATCTTGGACGGCGGGGTAGGAAGTTCAGTGTAATAAAAGGAGCCCGAGACTATTGAGTTTGAATGGGAGTGGGAATGCATACCAACGCCCGGTGCGTTCCTGAGTGACCAGGACTGGGTGATTTCAAGCTGCTGGTCACACCCCATCACCTGCTCAGCATAGTCATTCAGGCACTTGGAGATAATATCCCTGAAGCCACTGAGCTCGGGCCGGTCAAGAACGTAGAGGTTCTCGGATATCTTGTTCTGCTGGTTAGTGACCATTTCTAGGCCATCAACAAAAGCAACCTGCGCCTCGGTGATATAACTGGAGAGGTCGACTCTCGCCAGGGGCGTAGCAAACAGCGGCTCTACCTTCATCTGCATATATCGTAACCCCAACTCAATTACTGTTAGTCAAATAACACGGTCTCGACAGCAAACCGCGAAATATTATTGACCCGCCGATAACAAGACAGAACCCAGCATGCCGCACGACGGGGCCGGGCTGCTCACCTCAGGGCAATCCCGGAACTGCTCGTTCCTGGCGGGTATGGGTAAGCATTCCGGATGATATCGGCGAAAACCCTATCTGACTACCGAGACAAACAAAACCCTCGTGACTACGCCGCGTCAAAGGGCAAGGTCTGCCTTTTGACCCCCCTCGCAGACTGGGTAGTACCGTGCCAAAAATAGGACGGAAACAAAATCAGTGCTCCCTCCTCAGGCTGGTACTCGTACAGCGGTTCCAACATGGCCGGGGTGGCAAAGGGCGGTATACCAAAATAAATACTTCCCTTGGTAGCAGACGCCGGCACTGTCAGATAATAGGTCCCACTGATGACGCCATCGGGATGAAAATGGGGTTGATGATGTCCGCCGTCAAGGGTCACGCTCCAGCACTCTCTTATGACTGGGGCCTTGCCATCTTGCGGGAACTGGAACAGCTCCTGGTTTTGCACCCCCTGACCGTAACGCGCGACCTCACCGGTAGCGATTTGCAAGTAGCGCTTCAAGGCAGGGTTTTTTCCAGCTACCAAATTTACCGCCGTCTGCTGTCCATCGATTAGCGACTGATCTAATGGATGCTTCTTAAATTTATAAATGGTATCTACTGCGCGTCTCAAGGAGTCGTTAAACCCCGAAGCAAACAAATCAGGATGCTTGTGGTCCAGTTGTGAGACGCTGATCAAAGCCCTGTACATAGGATCTCTTTCCGGCCTTTTAACCCTGTCCACGCAAAGTTTGTACGCCATCCACCGGCCTCCAGGGCCGGCATTTGCCATCAGTTTCGTTAAAACACTTTCAGCTCGGTCGTAGTCACCGATCATCAACAGTGACGACACGTAAGCATCTGCGGTCGCCTCGGTGTTCTGTGCCTCAAATGCGGGCGCAGCACATTGATGGGCTCTTTTGCCGTCATTCAATTGGATGTAGATCCAGGCGGCGTTCAGGAAAAAACGGATGTCCTTCCTGTGATGTTGTCCCAGGGAGGCGAGGGAATTGAGGGCCCTGTCATGCAGCCGGGCCTGCCGCAGCAGCTCTATACCCACGAAACAGAATTTCTCGTCACCAACCAAGAAGTCGCACAGCTGCAAAAACTCGTTTTGCCGGTCCTCCAGCCAAAGCAACCGCGCGAGTCTTTTGTACTGCGCCTCACCCGGCTGCAAATCGAGTATTCGTCTCAGCAGGCGCTCTGCCTCTGCGACTGCTCCTGACTCAAATGCTTCTATGGCCCGCTGGTCGAGTCGTTTTAGCTCTCTTGAATCCAATCATCCAGCCCCTAGCGCTACAGTGGTGCCCAAAGACCAGAAACGGACAAGCGCGTCGTTTCAGCAACCTTTACTGGCACTGACTAAGCTCCCACGCCAGAAGCATGTTGGTCTCGACAGAGGCAACCTCCCTCTTTTCCAATAGCGGTAAACCGGCTTCTGACAAGGCCTGGTTAATTTCCTTCAACGCCTCGTCATCAAGTGCAGCAGACTGCATCGTAGTGAGACGAGCGGCAGCACTTTCCGCCTCGTGGCGCATAGCGTTCAACCAGGATATGACATCCTGGGGTTCGTGCTGCTCCCACTGTCTCAACAGCTTTTGAAGACCGAGGTAGGTGTACCCGGCAAAGTTATCCGGGACAATTTTTGCTCCCAATCGCACTTCTTGTTCGGCGGGATTGAACACCTCGGCCGCGGCATTGATCTGATCCTGCTCCCTGGAGCTAAGCGCCTGAGCCAACTGTACGGCGGCCGGGAAAAAATTCGAGGTTAGCGTCAGATTTACGTTTAGCAGGTCCCTTGCCACCGACTTTTGAATTGAGCTGTCTTTGCAATGTGAAAGAAACTTCAACACGCCTCCCGGGGCCAGTATCCTGGAACATTCCAAAACACCGAGGATACCGGCATATTCAACCCCAAATTGGCTGAACACGAAATCGAAACACTGACTGGGAAAGGGTAATGAAGAGGAGTCCGCAGCCACAGGTGTAATGCCCTGCTCGAGTTGATCCAGCCTGCTCAGCGCGTTGATCGATAGATCCACACCAACACACAGGGCCGGGGTTTGGACGATTTGACGGGCTACCGATCCCGCGCCGCATGCCACATCAATAACCCGGGCGTCTGCAGCCACCCGCTCAAGCTGCTCACGCCAAAATCTATCCAGGGTGCTGTTACGTTGGCCGTCACCGGCCACAAGGACTTCGTCAGAGGTTGCTGAAGACCAAAAAGTGTCCCATCCGTCGGTAGCCAATGTCAGGTTCCCCTCAACAAAAAAGGCGCCCAAAGGGGCGCCTTAGAACGTGCAGTTTGTGATCGATGCTTACATTTCCCAACCAAAGCGTACGAAGTAGGTACGACCGAATACATCATAGGTGGCGGGGTAAGTGTTCGCCTGCTCCTGGTTATCACCCAGAATTGGCGGATCAGTATCCATCAGGTTATCAACACCAGCCATGATAGACATGCCGTTAGAGAACTCGTAACGAGCCGATGCGTCTACGTAGTCCTCAGCATCGAGAGTATCGGTGAAGTAAAGGGTATCCGGATCATCATCGTCGGTTTCACCGATATGGCGCCATACAAGCTGTGCCGTCCAGTTATCCCTAGAGTAGTTAATCGTTGCCCGGTGTGTGTACTCAGGCAGCGGCTCACCACAATCCAAACCAAACTTGCCGGCACACTCAATGGTGTCAGCACCTTCAAACGGCGTGAAGTTTGATTCTTCGGTAAACGTAGCCAGATAGTTGAACGCCCACTGTCCACCTAGTCCATCCAGGACATATTGCGCCTGAACATCAAAGCCGGTGAGTGTGGTTGCTGCAACGTTCTGCAGGGTTACCGAAACAGACTCGATGGTGCCGTCAGAGCGTCGAGAGATCACATCACAGAACGCTGATCCAATACCACCAGACGGATTAGCCGGGTCGTAGCAGGTGTTGAGAACGTTATTTGCACCACCTCCGAAGGATGAGATGAAGCCTTCGATTTCGATGTCGAAGTAGTCGACACTAACAGACAGTCCATCAACAAATTCAGGGACGAACACAACACCGACTGTGTAGGTGTCAGCATCTTCTGCATCAAGGTCCGGGTTACCCCCACTGAGCTGCCGTACCTGACCCGCTGGCAGGTTGAGCGCGGGCGTACCAACTGCACCGGCAGGAACTCCTGTTGCCGCGCAGATTGCTGCCACGTCAGCGGTAGGG
>JAKMEU010000141.1 GCA_022425845.1 Luminiphilus sp.
AGCTGTTGTCGGATGCTGGCTATCGGGAGCGCTGCGGCCACAGCATTATGGTCATGATTGGTTACTCCGACAGTGCCAAGGATGCCGGGATGCTGGCTGCGGGCTGGGCCCAATACCGCGCTCAGGAACAGCTGCTGGAGGTCTGTGAACAACATGGCGTCGCACTGCACCTCTTTCACGGTCGCGGTGGCAGCATCGGCCGCGGCGGCGCGCCCGCGCATGATGCGCTTCTGTCACAGCCCCCGGGCTCACTCAAGAACGGCCTGCGAGTTACCGAGCAGGGCGAGATGATCCGAACCAAGTTGGGCCTGACCGCACTGGCCGTCAACACGCTGGGACGCTACGCCAGCGCCATCCTGCAGGCCAATCTGTCGCCACCGCCGCAGCCTCAGGCTGACTGGCGCGCATTGATGGAAACCCTGGCCAGAGAGTCCTGCGCCGATTACCGGCGATGGGTTCGGGATGAACCCGCATTTGTCGCTTATTTTCGGCAGGCGACTCCTGAGCAGGAGCTGGCCAGCCTTCCGCTGGGCTCCCGACCCACCCGACGCCGATCCGACGGAGGGATTGCAAGCCTACGGGCTATTCCCTGGATATTTGCCTGGTCGCAGAATCGGCTGATGCTGCCAGCCTGGCTGGGCGCGGGCACCGCACTGGCCAAAGCGCTCTCGGACGGCCATCGCAGCACCCTGACCAAAATGGCGCAGGACTGGCCTTTTTTTAACGCACGCCTGTCGATGCTTGAAATGGTCTTTGCCAAATCGGACTTGAATATTGCTGCCCTGTACGACCAGTTGCTGGTGGAGCCCGCACTTGCACCCATCGGCAGTGCACTGCGGCAGCAACTGCTGGACGATCGAAGTACGTTGCTCGATATTATCGGGGCGGCATCCGAGCTCGAGAAAAACAGCTGGGGACGTGCGTCAATAGACCTGAGGGATATCTACACCACGCCGCTAAATCTCCTTCAGGCGGAGTTGTTGCGACGGGAAAGGGCAGCGCCTGACCCGGGGACCGAGCGCGCCCTCATGGTCACGATTGCCGGTATCGCTGCCGGGATGCGCAACACCGGCTGACCCGTCCCGGGATTGTGGCTACGCCTTATCCCTCATCCTGCGTCGCACTTCCCTCCGAGGCAGTCCGGGCATTGCTCACCATCATGGCGACGTCAGCAAGCAGTGCCTTGGCATCAAAGACCACGCCAGATTTTATGGTGTGGCTCACACCGCCCTTGCGCCCCACTACCCCGGTGTCCCGGTTGAGATACCAGTGACCCGTTCCGTAAAGAAGTTTGAAGTTGGCAACCGGATTACCCTCGACCAGCACAATGTCTGCACGGCGGCCTGGGGTAATCGCGCCAATGCTATCTGCCATACCCAGCAGTTCAGCTCCATTGCGGGTCGCCGCCTGAATAACCTCCAGGGGATGAAAGCCCGCTTCCTGAAGCAGTTCCAACTCCCGGATAAATGCAAAGCCATACACCTTGAAAATGAAACCCGCATCCGACCCGGCTGCCACACGGCCTCCAGCATTTTTGAAATCATTGATAAATGCCATCCACCGACTGAAGTTGCGGCTCCAGGCGACTTCGTGCCCAGTCGTCCAGTCAAAATGGTAGGAACCATGCAATTTCGGGTTGGGCTGGAAAAATGTATCCAGAGCGGGCCAGGTGTAATCCCGATGCCATTCAGCCCGTCGCGCCCGCATCACGTCGCGGTTAGCCTCATAGATGGTAAACGTAGGCACGATCGTAAAATCGAGGGCAATAAGCTCATCGATTGTCTCTCGCCAGACGGCTGAATCCGGTTCAGCGCTTTGCAGCCAGAGATTTCCCGCCTCACCAAAACGCCACTGCTCATCCGAATAGTTATAGTCCGCGGGGTAATCCTGAATGGTCCGCCCCGTAAACATCGCCTCGGGAAGACCGTACCAATGCTCCATACTGCCCAATCCAAGCCGGGCACTGTCCAGGACATTCATGTGGTAAACACCATTCTGGTCATGGTGGCTCGCCGTACCCATGCCCTGCTTCTGGGCTTCAGCATAAACCGCCGCCAATGCTTCGCGCGTCCCGCCGCGGACCTTGACACCTGCCGCGCCCCGCTTCTTGACCGACCGCACCCAGGTCTCGGCCGCGCCAGATTGAGTAATCGCAGGTGAAGTAGCGGAATCCGATCCCGGGAACATCGCATAGGGCACGATGCGCGGTGCCGTTATTTCGTTACGCGCACTGCGATCCGCCTGCTCAACCGTCCACTCAAGACCCATAACGGAACCGACATCCCTGACCGTGGTAATGCCATGGGCAAGCCACAGTTTGAACACGTATTCCGGAGGAGTTACGGGCCCCGCAAGGCCCTGGAAAGGACTCCCAATGTGCGCATGAGCATCAACAAATCCGGGCAGAGCGGTCATTCCCGCTGCATCCAGCCGGCGCTCCCCCGCAACGGGCTGCACGGCACCCGACATGACGCCCACGATGCTGTCGCCCTCTACAATGATCGAAACGGGTCCCCTGGGCGGGGAGCCCAGACCATCAACCAGCATGGCATTTTCGATGACCAGCCGATCGAAAGGACCCTCGCCCTCACCCGCAGGCCTGTCGGGGGCAGGCTTCGGTAATTCAATACCCGCGCGACGGGCGAGCTCCGCTCCCTCCTCACCGGGGGTGACTGCTCCGGCGCTTTGGCAGCAAAGCAGCACACTGAACATTAGAATCTGTGTCTTCATATCAATCTCACGCCTTGGGCCATTGTCTGCCAACCGGGTTATGGGACCACAGACCCCCAGCGCAACTCAAGCAAGCGCCTTTGGACCGCCTTGAGCGGTGACTGTGCAAGCCGGCAGATGCGATGGAATGATCTCTGTGCCGTGGGGGACGTACATAAACCAAGCGTACACACCAAAGACCGCGTTATGCCGGCCGTCAGAGAGCGGGCTTATCGGAGTCATAGAAGGAGACAAACCGTGACAGCGAAGCCCATAGCACTCCATCCAGATCCCCTCGCCCCTTTCCGTATCTCCCCCGGCTTTGAGGTCAATGGCCTGCTGTTCCTATCCGGCCATGCTGCCATCAGCGAGAGCGGTGAGTTGATCGGTGTGGGCGACTTTGATGCCCAGGCCGAAGCCACTTTTCAATCGCTGGAGCGAACGCTGATTGCCGGGGGTTCTGCCCTCTCCAAAGTCATAAAGGTCACCATCTTCCTGACGGACATGGGGTATTTCGATCGTATCGTGGCACTAAGGGGCCACTGGTTTTCTGAACCCTACCCGGCAGACACCATTGTCGAAGTGCGTGCACTTGCGCTGCCCGAACTGATGATCGAAATCGAAGCGATCGCCACACAGGGCTGAGCAGAGCGATGATGAATTTCGGCCGATCGTTTATTAGTTAAGAGGAGAGGTCCGCCCATGTGGCAATTTACAGGTAACGTCCGACCCGACTTTGCACTAACACCGGGACCCGGGCAGGAATCCGTGTGGGACTACCCGCGCCCACCCGCGCTCCAGCCCAGCGATGAGCAAATCGATGTGGACGTCGACGGCGTGCCGCTGGCCAGCAGTCGCTCGACACTTCGGATATTGGAGACGTCACATCCGCCGACGTATTACATCCCGGCCGCAGACGTTAACTGGCCCGCCCTCCTCGATATCAGCCGCCATACGTTCTGTGAATGGAAAGGCACTGCCAATTACTTTTCCCTTGCCCGCGCTGCAAGCAGCGAAGCCGTCGCCTGGCAGTATCGGGACCCTATTGGCTCCTTTGCCGCCATTGACGGTCATGTCTCCTTCTACCCTGCGCGGGTCTGTTGCAAGGTCAATGGGGAGCAAGTTCGGCCCCAGCCCGGCCTGTTCTACGGTGGCTGGGTTACCAGCCGCGTCGTGGGTCCCTTCAAGGGCGAACCCGGGACGCAGCACTGGTAAGGCGCCGGGGGACGGTACGCGGTTGCCTCGAGGATAGCGTATCCTGTGTTCTTCTCGAGCCGGCACGTCACTGCTATGACCGACTTTCACATTAATCCTGCGCTGGATACGGCGTTACTGGCGGAGAAACTCCGCGCAACGGGCCGACTGCAGATTCCGGACTTCACGACGGTTGATACGGCTAACAAGCTGCATAAGCTGCTGACACAGCATGAGCATTGGCATCTCACCTACAACGAGGGCGCGGAAAACTAGGCACAAAGGAGCAGCAATTTAAAGCTCTGCCCCCCCAGCAGCAGCATCGCTTTATGGGCAACATTTACCGCCGGGCCGGTCAGGAATTCCAATACGTTTTCTGGCAGTACTACATCAGTCAGGCCGTCAAAGCAGGGGAAAACGAGGGTCACCCAATGCATGCAGTGAATGACTGGGTGACCGATGAGCCCTTCCTCGACTTCATGCGCACACTGACCGGACGTCAGGATGTTAGGACGTCTGACAGCTATGCAAGCTGGTATAGCCCCGGGCATTTTTTAACCAAACACGCTGACAACCATCCGACCCATGACCGCGTCGCAGCCTGGGTGCTCAGCATGACACCCGATTGGGATGAAAACTGGGGCGGACACCTGGCTTTTTACGATGCCGCAGGGAATATCGACGGGGCGTTCAAGCCAGCCTTCAATACGCTGAACATTTTCCTCATACCGGTGGATCACGCCGTGCAAATGGTCGCGCCCTACGCAAAAAAACCCCGGACAAGCTTTCTGGGATGGTTACTGCGGTAAACTCGGGGCGTGGCTAAAAGCGTCATTTGAGGGGCGTGGCATGACTGATCGTGAATCACTCCAGCGCGCGCCGTGGCAGCGCGAAGGCAGCGGCCGTAATGTCTCCGCATCGCTTTCCGCAACCACTATGCACCGCCATCACAGTCGTATACGGCTGTTCCTGATCACACTGCTCGCTCCGCTATGCGCGGCATGCGCCCCGCCGGATGCGGGCAAGCCTGAGGACGGCCAAGCGGTGGTCGCGGCGGCTTCACCGACCATCGACTCGCAGCGCCTGATATTGCTGCACGATGAACCCGAGACCTGGCTGACGGGAGGGCGAGACTTCCAACAGCGTTATTTTTCCCCACTGGATCAAATCAATCGGGATAACGTGGCAGAGCTCGGCTACGCCTGGCATCTGGACCTGCCGATGGAGCACGGCTATGAAGCCACGCCGCTGATGGTCGATGGGGTGCTCTACGGCAGCGGGCCCCAGGGAATCGCCTTCGCGGTGGATGCTGTTTCTGGCGCGCTGCTCTGGGAGTTTGATCCCCAGATTGATCCGCAGTTTATGCGCAAGGTCTGCTGCGGCGTGGTCAATCGTGGCGTGGCCCTGTGGGGCAACAAGCTTTTTGTAGGGGCTCTTGACGGCTTCCTTTACGCACTGGATAGAAAAGACGGTAGCGTAGTGTGGAAAGCAGACACCCTGACAAACAGGAATCGCGGGTACACCATCACGGGTGCGCCCTACATTGCCAATGACCTCGTGATTATCGGCAACGCTGGAGCAGAATTCGACGCACGGGGCTATATCACAGCCTATGACGTGGATACGGGAGAGGAGCGCTGGCGATTCTTTACCGTTCCCGATAACCCCACGGGGCCGTGGGAACATCCGGAACTGGCCACAGCGGCGGCCACCTGGGATACAAACAGCCTCTGGCAAGTCGGTTTGGGCGGCACGGTTTGGGACGCCATGGCATTTGACCCCCAACTGAATCTTCTTTACGTCGGGACGGGTAATGCCGCTCCCTACCCGAGGAAACTTCGCAGCCCTGCGGGAGGCGACAATCTGTACCTTGCCTCCATTCTTGCCATAAACCCCGATACCGGTCAGCTGGTGTGGCACTACCAGACAACGCCGGGGGATAACTGGGACTACACCGCAACCCAAAAGATGATCCTCGCGGAACTCGATCTCAACGGCGTGATGCGCAAGGTACTGATGCAAGCGCCAAAAAACGGGTTTTTCTACGTGCTCGATCGGGTCACCGGCGAGTTGATTTCGGCAGAGCCCTATGCCGCCGTCAACTGGGCAAGCCATGTTGATACTGAAACCGGGCGTCCGGTCGAAACCGAGCAGGCAGAATACTTTTATGAACCCAAGCTGATTTTCCCGGGACCACAGGGCGCTCACAACTGGCAACCGATGTCCTACAACCCACAAACGGGCCTGGTCTATATCCCGGTCAAGGAAGCCGGTGCCATCTGGACCCTGCCGGATGAACCCTTTAGCTATCAGCAAGGTGGGCTTAATAGCCACTCACAGTACATTTTTACAACACCCGGAGAGTGGGGTCTCGACAGTGCTTTGGCCAAGACCCTCCCTGCACTTGAAGTACTGGGCGCCGGACAACCCGACACCACCATCCGGGGTTACCTGCGCGCCTGGAACCCGGTAACGCAGACGCTGGCCTGGGAACGCGAAACCTCTGGGCCCTGGGCGGGCAATATGAATGCCTTCTGGAATGGCGGTGGCGTTCTGAGTACCGCGGGCGCGCTGGTGTTTCAAGGTCGCGGCACGGGCGATTTGGTAGCGATGGATGCGAACACCGGCGAGGTCCTGAGCCGACTGGAAGTTGGCGCAAGCATGATGGCTGCGCCCATGAGCTACAGCGTCGATGGCACCCAGTACCTCGCTGTACTGACGGGCGTCGGTGGGGGTAACGGTAATGACTACGTGCCGGGCATGGCTGCCTACACTTATGGCAATGCCGGCCGTCTGGTGGCGTTCAAACTGGGCGGGGGGACCGTGCCAAAACGTACCGAAATTATTCGGGAGGCGGAAGTATTGAAACCCCCTCCGATGCCACTTCGAGGGTCTGCAGAAGCTATTTCCCTGGGTGAATCGCTTTATCTTCGCAACTGTGCCAAGTGTCATTCTAATATCGATGGTCGGGGTTCGGGCATTCCAGATTTGCGCCTGATGAGCGCCGCAACACACGCCCGCTTCGACGCCATTGTTTTGGAGGGCGCGTTGGTGGATCGCGGGATGGGTAGCTTTTCAGATCTATTGAGCCCTGCTGATGTTGACGCCATTCATGCCTATCTAATCCGTGAATCCTGGCTGCAGTACGAGGGACAACTCACCAAATGGCACGCCACTGAGGGCTGACCGGCTGCACCCAGGGGATTCACAGCCAAGTCACCGTCGCGAGCGCAGGATGCCCTAACGGACAGATAAGGAGCCACCGGCGTTCGCGACGTTTTGGACAATCGGCGAGTTGCCAATGCGTGACCAAGATCACGGAAAAGTCCGATCGTTTCATGTGTTCGTAACAAAAAGACCTGAAAAACTTTGTAGCATCAAGGGTGGCCCACGTATTGGCATGACACGACCGGCCAAACCACTCTTAAAAAAATGAAGTCACAGGGGATTACCAATATGTCGCGAATTTATCCAGTGCTGCTTGCCGGCACCATCACCGCCACCCTTTGCTCGCCTGGCGTGCTAGCGGAGGAGCCC
>JAKMEU010000203.1 GCA_022425845.1 Luminiphilus sp.
CCGGCTTCTGATCCAATTGATTGACTTCCTCGGCATTCGAAGACGCCCGGATCCACAGCGCTACTTCGAGCAATTTCTTGTAATCACTGAAGAGCACCGGCGGGTTCTGGGCCTCGCGCGATCGCCCGAGGAGGCCGTGCGGAACGCGTTAAAGGCGCTGGATGACAGCGAGTTGGAGCAGGTATTGACCCCGCGGGAGCTCGAAGCCCTGCGCTATGGTCACCGTGAGCGGGTCACTGACATGGAGAATCCGGCGATCGCCGGACTGCCGACACAACTGCCGGGCTTGTTTTCTGTGGCAGCGCTGCGGGCAAAAGCCGCGGGGTTCGATGGCGTCGAACTCCACTACGCCCATGCGTACACCATGTCTTCCTTTCTGTCGGCGACCAACACCCGATCCGATGGGTATGGTGGCGCGCGTGGGAATCGGGTCCGTTTGCCCCTGGAGGTCTTTGCCGCCGTGCGGCAAGCGGTGGGTGACGATTACACCGTGGGCTGTCGTTTTCTAAGCGATGAAATTATTGCTGACGGAAGTGGCCTTGAGGATGCTGTCTACTTCGCCCAATGCTTTGCCCGTGCCGGCATGGATTTCCTGAGCCTGTCTCGTGGTGGCAAGTTTGACGACGCAAAGCAGCCCAAGGTGGGCAGTGCCGCCTATCCCTATACGGGGCGTAGCGGCTATGAATGCATGCCCGCCTACATTTCGGATGAGCAGGGTCCCTGGGGGCGGAATGTCGAGCCCGTGGCGCAGATTCGTGCTGCGCTTCGCGGCGAGGGCCATTTGATTCCGATCGTCACGGCGGGGGGTATTTACAGCTTTGACCAGGCTGAGGCGTTGCTGCAGCAGGGCAAGGCCGACATCGTTGGCTTTGCCCGGCAGGCGCTGGCCGACCCCGACTGGTTCGAGAAGGTGCGAACCGGCGCCGGCCGCGAGGTCATGCTGTGTCGGTACAGCAACTACTGTGAGGGCCTCGACCAGAAGCACAAGCAGGTTACCTGTGAGCTGTGGGATCGGGAGGCTCTGGAGGCCGACGATGCGGTACTGGCCTCGGATGGCAAACGGCGGCTGACCGCACCCCGGTGGCACCGCGATACGGGTGCCCAAACGCGGTCAAAAGCCCTGCCCAACGATGCGTCCGAGTGACTGCCCCGCTGGTCGGCTTGGCCGGGCCCGACAACAACCCGCGAACAAAGCCGATGATGCCTTCAACCCACTGGGTTGACTGCCCGAATCGAAGGCGCTGGTTGCGCTATACTGGCGCCGGCTGAGCAACTTTTTCACAGGAGCCCCTTTGTTTCATCCCGCTGTAGCAATTTGGACTATTTTCGCTCTCGCTATGTTGGGGATTGTCGAGGTCGATGCAGATCCATCGCAACGGTTCCGTGATCTCAATGGTCAGACACAAAGAGTCCGTGCGGGCTGTGGTTTCAAGGATTCCCAAAACCCGTCCAGCCTCGCCAGCGGTGCGGAGCAATGGGCTAATGGCATCGGCCTCGAGGATGGTTCGTCAAACTACTCAGGTGCACAGTCGCGCGCAGCCCGAGATCTGAGCCCCGGCGATACCGTGACCACGGCTTCGGCCTGCGGCGAGGAGGGAAAAAAGGAGTTCGTGGCTTTGGTGGCTGACGCCTGGTACCGCTGGCCGGATGAATTGGCGGATATCAATCCAGATGACTACAGCACCGCGGACCAGTTCCTTCGCGACCTTACCGCTCCGCTGGCAACGGATGGTAGTGGCCGCGATCCCGGCTTTTCCTACTTGACCACTCGCGCGGCCGATGAAGCCAGGGGCAGTACCGGTGGCTACGTTGGATTTGGATTCAGTTTTCGGTTTGATCAGTTCAATCGATTCCTGTTCTCGGATGTCTTTCAGGGAAGCCCCGCGGGGGGCGCCGGCTTCGCCCGAGGGGATCAGGTGCTGGCCATTGATACCGGCAATGGTTATGAGACTATCCAGCAACTCACCGCCCGAAACGCCACCTTCGAGGAGATTTTTGGCCCTTCGGAGGCCTGTGTAGCGCGTGGCTTCCGTGTCCTGAAAAATAATGTGGTGACGGAGTCGACGCTGGTGAAGCTGCCTATTGATACGCCGCCCCTGGCTGTGGAGCCAAAGTTGCTCGAGCGTCCTGGAAACTATCCGGTGGGCTACCTGAATCTGCGATCGTTCATTCTCACCGCCAATGATGCTCTGGAGGAGGCAGTGGTACTGTTCAAGGAGGCGGGGGTAACCGATCTTGTTATCGATCTCCGATACAACGGTGGCGGCTTGTTGAGTGTGGCTGATGTGATGCTTGATCTTCTGGGTGGGCTGGTGGCAGCCGGAGAGGACAGCTGGCGTGTCACACACAACGAAGCGCGCCGGAGTGAAGATTTTGGTGCGGTGTTTGCCGAACTGGCCAACAGCATGCAGCCACTGCGCATAGCGTTTATCACGACCAACGGCACGGCGTCGGCCAGCGAATTGGTGATCAACAGCCTGGCACCTCATATTGAGGTTGTCCTGATCGGTGAGGATACTCTGGGTAAGGCGGTTGGGCAGTATGCCTTTGACCAGAATCGGGTGAGCTCCGAGTGGGCCAGTTGTGACACGCGACTCCGGCTGGTTACTTTTGACATCGTCAATGGCGAGGGTCAGGGCGAGTATTTCAACGGACTTTACGATACGGTGCCCAAGCGCTTTACGTTGTGCCCTGCAGCGGACGACATTAGCCGTGGCTTCGGTGATCCCGAGGAGGCATCCCTGTCAGAAGCCCTGCATTGGCTGAACAACGGAAGCTGCAGTAACAGCGGTTCAGTCAACACCCAACGGGACATCCGGGGGGTTCTAGAAGAGCAATGGGACGTGATAAACGTGCCTGATGCGCCTTTCGACTTATCTCCGTGGATACAGTAAGCCTATAGTCAACCGGTCAAATGGCTGGCATGAAAGCCGATGTGTTCTGCGATAAAACTGGCTACAAAAAAGTAGCTGTGGTCATAGCCGGCCTGAATCCGCAGGGTGATCGGATAGTCAGCAGCGGTTGATGCCGCCAGCAGCAATTCGGGCTTGAGTTGCTCAACCAGAAAGCCATCGGCGCCGCCCTGGTCGACAAGGATGGGTAGGTGCCGGGTTGCCTGTCCTATCAGGTGACAGGCATCGTGAGCCTGCCAGGCCGATGAATCGGCGCCCAGATAATTGCCAAGTGCCTTGTGGCCCCATGGGCACTGGGAGGGCGAGGTGATGGGCGCAAAGGCTGAGATCGAGCGGAATCGATCGGGGTTGCGCAATCCGATGGTCAGCGCGCCGTGTCCACCCATGGAGTGACCGGTAATGCCAACGCGATTGGCATCAACCGGCAGAGAGCTGTTAACAAGGGCTGGCAACTCGTCCACGACATAGTCGTACATCCGGTAGTGGGTATGCCAGGGCGCTTCGGTGGCGTTCACATAAAAGCCGGCACCCAAACCAAAATCCCAGGCACCTTCCGGGTCGTCCGGGACGTCCTCGCCCCGTGGGCTGGTATCGGGCGCCACGATAGCAAGACCGTGCTGTGCGGCGTACTGCTGGGCGCCGGCCTTGGCGACAAAGTTTTCATCGGTGCAGGTCAGGCCCGACAGATAGTACAGCACCGGCACTGGCTCTTTTTTGGCCTGTGGCGGCAGGTAGACCGAGTACACCATGTCACAGCCCAGCACTTCCGAACGATGCCGATACCGGCGCTGCTCCCCATCGAAACTAATATGGTTATCGATCAGCTCCGTCACGATCAATACACCACGACCGAGCGAATGCTCTCGCCACTGTGCATCAGATCGAAGGCGTTGTTGATGTCGGATAAGGGCATGGTGTGGGTAATGAGGTCGTCGATATTGATTTTACCTTCCATATACCAGTCGACGATTTTGGGTACGTCGGTACGGCCCCGCGCACCGCCAAAAGCCGTGCCGCGCCATGAGCGTCCCGTTACGAGTTGGAACGGGCGCGTGGCGATTTCCTGGCCCGCCCCGGCTACACCGATAATGCAGCTTTGTCCCCAACCCTTATGGCAGCACTCGAGGGCCTGCCGCATGACATTGACATTACCAATGCACTCAAAGCTGTAGTCGACACCGCCACCTGTCATTTGTACGAGATGGTCTACGACGTTATCGACATCTTTGGGATTGACGAAGTCAGTCATGCCGAACTTTTTGCCCAGCTCAGCTTTGGCGGGATTCATGTCAATGCCAATAATTCGTGTGGCACCCACCAGCCGCGCACCCTGTATTACGTTGAGGCCGATGCCGCCCAGGCCGAATACCGCAACCGTGGAGCCCGCCTCTACATTCATGGTGAAAGCGACGGCGCCAATGCCCGTCGTAACACCGCAGCCGATGTAGCAAATCTTGTCGAAGGGCGCATCCTCCCGCACTTTGGCCACAGCAATTTCGGGCAATACGGTGAAGTTGGAGAAGGTCGAGCAGCCCATGTAGTGGAGCAGGGGCTTACCGTCCAGGGAAAAGCGACTTGTCTTGTCAGGCATCATCCCCTGGCCCTGGGTCTCCCTGATGGCCTGGCATAGATTGGTCTTCGGGTGCAGGCAAAAGTCACACTCCCTGCATTCAGGCGTGTACAGGGGAATCACGTGGTCCCCGGGCTTGACACTCGTGACCCCCGCGCCCACTTCGACCACGACGCCAGCCCCTTCATGTCCAAGGATGGCCGGAAAGGCACCCTCGGGATCGTCACCTGAAAGCGTAAAGGCGTCGGTGTGGCACACACCGGTGGCCTTGATTTCCACCATCACCTCACCGGGCTGTGGTCCCTGAAGGTCTACCTCTGCAATTTCCAGTGGTTTGCCGGCCTCAAAGGCTATCGCGGCGCGTGTTTTCATAGTGCTCTCTCCTCGGTCGCAGGCCGCAGTGTCAATCAAATTGAGTAAATTCTCCAGCCCCAAATCAGGCGCCCCATGATGCCTGCCCGTTACCGTGCCGCCCCCCGGGTGCGTCGTTTACCACCAACCTTTTCGGCGGAAAAGCGTGTACAGGCCGATCAACACCAGAGTGCAGAATCCAGACACCGCCCAGAAGGCCCATTCATTATCGACGCCGGGCATACCGCCCACGTTGATGCCCATAAGCCCCGTAAAAAACCCCAGGGGCAGAAAAAGCGCAGCCACAATTGACATAACGTACATCCGCTCGTTCATTTCGGCGGACAGGTCGCTTAACTGTTCTTCATGGGCAATCGAGACCTGGGAGTGAATATGCTCTATTGCCTCCACGTGGCGATGCTGAAGTTCGCTGATTTCCCGAATCTGGGTTCTCTCTGAATCGCTTAACCAGCTGAGTTCTGCCTCGGCGAACTGTGCCAATGCACGACGTTGGGGCTCGAGATAGCGTCTGAATTTGAGTGTTTGCCTGCGCAACTGGCTGAACTCGGACTGCAGTTCACGATAACTTTCCGTCAGGGAGCGCTCTTCCAGTGCCGCGGTCTGCTCTTCAAGTGCGGCGAGGGAATCGTCCATATTATGGACCAGTTGCGATAACCATTGGATCAGAAGCTGTCCCACCGTGGCAGGGCCTGAACCGGCGGCGAGCTGTGCCTCAAGGGTCTCGGTGGCTTTCAGGTGACGCAATTGGGCTGAAAACAGGCGCACGCCGTCGGTCCAGATTCGCAATGACACCATGTCCGCGGCTTGATCAAGTTGGGTAAGGTTAACGCCCCGGACCAGTAGAAGCAGTTGGTCTGACCGCTCTGCAATGCGGGGTCGGGTTTGGCTGGCGAGCAGGCCATCGATGACGACCGGTAGCAGGTCCGTGTTGGCCCGGAGCCAGTTTCGAGACTCCGGCTTGCCAGCATCCAATTGCACCCAAAGATGCTCGTCGGTGGTGAGTAGACTGCCGAGGGTCTCAAGTGCTATCGAAGCCGCCTTCCCGTGCCTGTCAAGAAGGCGTGCCTCAAGAAAGTGATCGGCACCCGTTTGCGCGGGTTTTCCCATCGAGCCAAACATAGTTTACCTGCCTGTCCTAGCAGCAAACCCCGATCTTAAGCCCTCGGCGACATTGGGAGAAATGCCTGTCAGTTACCTGTGGGCACCTCATTGAAGGGGATGCCCTTATCTGCACGTGGATCCTGCGGCAGGCCCAGAACCCGCTCAGCAATGATATTGGTCATGATTTCGTCGGTTCCGCCCGCAATTCGAAGTCCCGGTGCGCCCATATAAGAGCGCTGCGCCATTCCGGCGAACGGGTCGGTTTCATCACCCCAAAGTGCGCCGTGTTCCTCGAGCAAATCCATACAGAAGGAGGCTATGTCCTGGAGCTTGGGTGCGCCCACCAATTTCCCGATGGAGTTTTCCGGCCCGGGCAAATCGCCGCGTGATAGCGCACTCAGGGCCCGATAGCCGTTGTACTTGAGGCCAGACTCCAGAACATGGAAGTTCGCAATTTTGGCCCGAACCGCGCTGTCCTTTATGGCGGGCTGGTCATTGATACTGACCGCCTGCGCGATTTTCATGGCCAGAGGTACGTCGGCGCCCGAGCCGCCACCGCCGATCGCGAGCCGCTCGTTCATCAACGTGGTCAGCGCCACTTGCCAGCCCTGACCCACCTCACCAAGGCGAAAGCTGTCGGGGATGCGTACGTCAGTAAAGTAGACCTCGTTGAAGTCAGAATCTCCTGTCAGTTGCTTGATCGGCCTGGTTTCAACGCCAGGGGCTTTCATGTCGACCAAAAAAGCCGTCAGGCCCTTGTGTTTGGCGACGGTGGGATCCGTGCGTGTCACGATCATGCCGTAGTCTGAGTAGTGCGCGCCCGAGGTCCATATTTTCTGGCCATTGATGACCCATTCATCGCCGTCTTTTTCGGCTTTGGTGCGCAGTGCCGCGAGATCAGAGCCGCTGGCGGGTTCAGAAAACAACTGACACCATATTTCTTCGCCACTGGCGAGCTTGGGAAGGAAGCGGTCGCAGCACTCGGCAGAACTCCAGGCCATGATAGTGGGGGCAATCATGCCCTGGCCGATAACAAAGAATCGGGAGGGTACGTCGTATTTGTCTTCTTCCTGTCCCCAGATCACACGTTGTATCGGGGTGGCGCCACGGCCACCGTATTTCTCATCCCAGCCGATGCAGGCCCAGCCGCCATCATATTTCCGCTTCTGCCAGAGTTTTGCGATCTCCAGCCGCCGCAGGCCGCGTGTATCGTCTTCAGTCAGCTGGTTCTCGGCAAGCCAAGCTGCTGCTTCCGCTCGGAAGGTGGCTTCTTCAGGTGTGTCATTGAAATCCATGGCTAAATTCTCCTGTGCTCAGGCCGCGGAGGCGGCTTGCTGTTCGAGTTCGGTCACCAAGCGGTCCTGCCAGTAACGCTCCGAACCCAGTGCAAGGCTCAGTAGCTTGGCCCTTCGGTAGTAAAACTGACAGTCAAACTCCCAGGTAAAGCCCATGCCGCCATGGGTCTGGATATTCTCCTGCGCCGCATTCAAGGAGGCTTGAATGGATGCCACCCGGGCGGTCGCCGCTGCCAGGGTTAAGCTGTCGCTGCCGCTGGCCAACGCCCACGCGCCGTGATAAGCATTGCTTCGGGCTAATGCATTCTTGACGTACATTCCGGCCAGTTTGTGCTTGATTGCCTGGAACGAACCGATAGGGCGACCGAAGGCGTAGCGCTGCTTGGCGTAATCGCAAGCCTGTTCCAGCGCCATGTCGGCCAGGCCCAGCTGCTCCCATGCCATGAGCACCGCGGCCCGATCGAAAAGCGACTCCAGCGCCAGCCAGGGCACGACGCCATCGCCCAGAGCC
>JAKMEU010000234.1 GCA_022425845.1 Luminiphilus sp.
ATTTATCTGGTCGAGGATGAGGAACAGGTGGCATCGCTGACGGTTCGTGATCCTGAAAATCTGGCCTATGTGACTCAAACCACCCTGTCGGTGGACGACACGGCACGGGTGATTGATGCGTTGCGCACGCGCTTTCCTGCGATCCAGGGTCCACGCAAAGATGATATTTGCTATGCCACCCAGAACAGGCAGGACGCCGTGAAGTCACTTGCTGAGCAGGTTGATGTCGTCCTGGTGGTGGGTTCCACGAATAGTTCCAATTCCAATCGCCTGCGGGAATTGGCTGAACGCTGTGGGGCGCGAGCCTATCTCGTGGATGATGCCTCTGAGGTCGATCCCGCGTGGCTGGAGGGTGCCCAGGGGATCGGTGTGACTGCGGGCGCGTCGGCGCCGGAAGTCCTCGTGGATGCGGTCATCGGTAAGCTCGGTGATTGTGGCGTGGATGCTGTCACCCATCTCGAGGGTCGCCCTGAAAATATCACCTTCTCCCTGCCCAAAGCGCTTCGGATTCCCGCCACCAACCTCGAGTAGATGCGCGCCCGTGCAGTAAATTAGCTGGCTTTAATCTGTAGCGTTTGGCCGCCCTATCGTAGGGTGGCGGAATGCGTCGAATCCCCAGGGCAGCTTCAAAATCACGCGGCGTGACGCTTTTGGAATTGCTCATTGTGCTGGGGTTGCTGGCCGTCCTGAGCGCGCTGGCGGTGCCGACCTTCAGCCAGCAGCAAGCGCACTGGCGGCAGCGTGCGGTCGCGGCGCAACTCATGTCAGCGATATGGATTGCAAGGGGCTCAGCCCTGAAAACCCGGGGATCATCCATTCTCTGCCCGTCGCGAAGCGAGGACTGTGCCGGGGTGTACTCACAGGGCTTTTCGGTTTTTGACGGTGAAGGTCGTCTGGTTCGAGCCTTCCCACCGCGCCGTGGTGTGAGCGTGCACAATCGTGGGGGAGAGCCGCAGGCACATACGGTGACCTGGGACAGCAATGGTCTTGCGAATCGGAATATGACCTTTCTGCTGTGCTCTAAGGGCTATGCTCGCAACTGGTCAGTCGTACTGAACCGTATCGGCCGACCCAGATTGGTCAAGGATTGGGGTACCTGTCCTGGCTAGTCTTCCAAACCGAGTTTTTTCAGTCGGTAGCGTAAGCTTCTGAAGCTGATGCCCAACGCCTTCGCGGCTGAGGTGCGATTCCAGCGGTGGGCCGTGAGTGCTTCATTCAGAATGTCACGCTCCCTGTTGGCGAGGTAGCCCTCGAGGTCGCCATCGACCTCCCGCAAGAGGTCGACCTGAGGCGGATTGTCGGGTGTGCTGTCATCGACCGACGGTTCGGGTTTAAGGGTGACGCCATCGAACATCAAACCGGAATCTAGATCGTCTACATCGATAAAGTCGCTTTCGGTCAATGCACTGGCTCGCGCCAATATATTTTCAAGCTCCCTGATATTGCCGGGATAGCTTTGGGTCATCAGTTGTGCCTGCGCAGCACTCGTCAGCGTCTTTGGATCAGTGTCCTGCTCTTCAGCCAATTTGTTGAGGAGGTGGTTGACCAGTTGCGGTATATCGTCCAATCGCTCCCGCAGGGCAGGAATATGCAGGCCGATCACATTGATTCGGTAGTACAGGTCATCGCGAAAAGCGCCGCGCTGAATTTCACTGGCCAGATTTTTATGGGTTGCACTCAGCAGCCGAACGTCGATGGGAATTTCGATTTCTGAGCCCACGGGGCGAACAGATTTTTCCTGAATCACACGGAGCAATTTGACTTGAACAGGAAGCGGCAAGTCGGCAATTTCGTCCAGGAGCAGGGTGCCACCACTGGCCGCGAGAAATAATCCCGACTTGTCCGAGCTTGCTCCAGTGAAGGATCCCTTTTTGTGTCCAAATAGCTCACTCTCGACCAGTTCAGGGGGAATGGCGCCGCAGTTCACGGCAATGAAAGGCTGGTCACGCCGGGGGCCCAGGCGATGGATCAGCCGGGCCACGACCTCTTTTCCGGTACCCGACTCTCCGTTTATGTGGACCGGCGCCTGGGAACGGGCCACTTTGCGAATCTGGCCCCGCAGTGTCTCCATGGAAGGTGCACTGCCGACCAGTGTCGATTCAGCTTCATCACCGGGGAGTTGATGTGCCTTCAAGGCGTGTGCGACGAGCTCGCGAAGTTTCTCCAGCGCCAGGGGCTTGGTAACAAAGTCAAAGGCCCCAAGCTTAAGCGCCTCTATCGCACTCTCAACGCTGCCGTGTGCAGTGATCATGGCCACGGGTACATCGGGATAATTGTTCTGCATATATTCAATCAGGGTCAATCCGTTGCCATCGGGCAATCGCATATCGGTCAGGCACAGATCGGGGACTGTTTGCTCAAGCGCTGCTTTGGCTTCGGCGAGGCTGCCGGCGGCTTTTGTGTTGAGCTCCATACGGCTTAGGGTAATCTCAAGTAGCCGGACGATATCGGGTTCGTCATCCACGAGCAGTACAGTGGGCTGTGTCATAGGGTGGACCGCTCTCTATCAATCGTCACCCGGAATGCGCTTTCCTCCAGACGTGTCCGTCGGTACGCAAGACGGGCGCCATTGATTTCGCATAACTCCTTGCAAAGATAAAGCCCCAGTCCACTGCCCTGTTTGGACGTGGTAAAAAACGGCTCAAAAAGACGAGTCAGGTTGTGTTCGGCGACACCCAGGCCGAAGTCAACGACATCCAATAAAACCTGCTCTCCCCTTGAGTCCAGAGTGACCTCCAGCCTGAGTCGACTGCAGTCACCCTCATCTTCAGAGTGACGCAGTCCGTTATCAAACAAATTAGCGAGAATGCGTTTGAAGTGCTCAGGGTCTACAGCAATGAAGATGCCGGTGTCGTCCTGTATTCGTAAAACGATTTCACAGGGCCGTTGGTGAAGGGACTGATATTCGTCAAGGTAGTCGGGCAGCCAGTTGTTGAGTTCGATAATTTTGGGTTTGGGTGCTTCGCGCCGGGACACTTCTGATACGTTATCAATGATGTCGCTGACGCGCCGGCTGTTGCTAACCAAAATGTCGCACAGTAGTCGGTCCGATTCTTCGACCGTTCCACTCTCGGTCAACAGCTGGGCGGCATGGCTTATGGCCCCCAGGGGATTGCGTATTTCATGCGCGATACTGGCGGTCAACTTGCTCAGAGAGTTGAGCTTCAGTGATTGCGCAAACTGTGTGACAGGGGTGTAGTCTTCGATAAAGATCAGATTGTCCTTATTCAGGTTGTCATTGAGTGATACAAAAGATGCGACCATGGTGGGGCCATCATCGGCAAGGCGAAAAGGTTCAGGTCGATCATCCTCTGTTTCACGCCACTCCTGGTACTGGTTGGCGAGCTCGGGGCTGATGTTGAGTAAGTGAGTCGCCTCACCCTCGGCCAAGCCCAGCAGCCGCTGTGCTGCACCGTTGACACAGGACGCAGCTCCCGTGCCGTCGGCCAGCAAAATTCCGGTTTCCATATGGCTGATTATTTGCTCGTTGAGTTGTTGTAGGGCCTGCACGGTTGCCTGTGCCTCGGTGGCTTCGGCCTCTGCGGCGGCCAGTCGGGAAGCCATGATCTGAACCAGTAGCGACAGCGCGAACAGCAAACTGCCCAGCAGGCCTGCGGATACCATCATGCCGAGGGTTGCTTCGCCCCGATTCACCATCCAGGCAGTGTCCATCAGGACTGCCAGCACCGCGAGAGCCGCAATAAAGGTCGCCAATACCCGTTCGTTAAGGAGGGTGGCAGCCGCCGCTACTGTGATCAGGTACAACACTGAAAATCCGCTCAGAATACCGCCTGTGGCGCCCACCACGAGGGCGATCACAGTAATATCGACGAGTAGGAGGCCAAATACCCGGGTTTGTGAGGCGCGGACTTTACCTCCCAGCGGGCCAGACAAGAGCAGCGCTGTCATCAGAAGAACAGCTGCTCCAGCGCCGAACAAAGTCCCGTCGAAGTTGGCCACCAACTGACGGGTAGCAGGAAGGATCAGGACAGCCAGCAGACTCAGCCCCACCAGCATGCGATAACCGTTATAGATGACAAAAAGGCGGCCCGTCGCGGGCGTGACAGACGGCAGTTCACCCTTCGAGGTAAGCTGTCCTTGGCTGGCGGGTGCAGCCTTATCTGCAATAGAAGAAGCGATGGTCATGATCGCTACTATAGCAGTGCTATCTCCACAAACTGTAGCCATACCCCAGTGGGTTGCAGCCACAGTGAAGATCGCTAAACTGCCTCGCGCAGCCATCAGGCCGGAGTTTGCCAGTGAAAATTTGCATGGGACAAATCAATACCTTCGTCGGAGACTGGACAGGGAATTGTGATCGGGTAATTGCTGCCAGCGAAACGGCCTACGCGCAAGCGCCGGATTGCATCGTAGTATTTCCTGAGCTGACCTTGACGGGCTATCCCCCCGAGGATCTGTTGCTGCGCCCGGGCCTGGGTCAGCAGGTCGATCGAGTGTTGCAACGTTTGTGTGCCGAACTGCCGCCCTCCCTCTGGGTCATTGTGGGCTACCCCCGGCAATTTGAAGGTGGGCTGTACAACAGTGCGGGTGTAATACACGGTGGCGAGATCGTTGCTGAATACCACAAACAGTCCCTGCCCAACTATCAGGTTTTCGACGAGATGCGCTACTTCGTGCCGGGTCACCAGGCCTGTGTGGTTCATATCAATGATGTCGTGGTGGGCATTACCATCTGTGAAGATATTTGGGCCGAGGCCCCCAGTGCGGGCGCCCGGGCGGCCGGCGCCCAGATTCTGGTAAACCTGAATGCCTCCCCGTTCCATCGTGGCAAGCGCGGGGAAAGAGAGCGACTGGTTGCCCAGCGTGCACGGGACAATGACTTCCCTGTTGTTTACGTCAATCAGGTGGGGGCGCAGGATGAACTTGTGTTTGATGGCGGCTCTTTTGCAGTCAATCGCGATGGCAGCGTTGCCGTAGCTGCGCCTGAGTTTGAGGAATCATTGTGCTGGTTGGACTGTGCTGGCGACGGCGAGCTGACGATCGCCGCCGGAGAGCGGAGTGAACCCCAATCGGATGTGGCGTCGGTGTGGCGTGCTCTGGTTCTGGGGGTTCGGGACTACGTCAACAAAAACGGTTTTCCCGGTGTAGTACTGGGCCTT
>JAKMEU010000239.1 GCA_022425845.1 Luminiphilus sp.
GAGGCCATGTTCCGCATCACGATAGCCGGTGATATCGGCGAGCGGCCTCTGACTCGGCTGGCGGAAGAACTCCGACAGGACCTGACCTCCCGCCCCTTTATTTCCCGGGTTGAGACCTGGGGAGCCCGGCAGGAAGAGGTCACGGTAGAGCTGTCTGAAACAGCTCTACGACAGTATGGCATCACCTTTGGCGAAGTGGCTGCGGTCATACGTAACAACTCGATCAACCTGTCGTCAGGGCGCGTCAAAACCGCCACGGGTGATGTCCAGTTGCGCGTGCTCAATTTGGCTGACACCCAGCGTGACTTTGAAAACATTGTCATTCGACAGACCCCGGAGGGCGGAACCATTCGCGTCGGTGATGTGGCGCGTGTCATCGATGGCTTTGAGGAAACAGAGCTGCTGGCAAGGATGAATGGCAAGCCCGTCATCCTGCTGAACGTGCAATCGACTGACAACATGCAGGTTGTGAAATCCAGCGAATCAGCAAAACGCTGGATCGCTGAGACACAACCCACCCTTCCCGAGGGCGTTGAGTTGGCAATGAGTTTCAATACTGCCGATATCTACACATCCCGAATGGACTTGATTACCGAATCGTCGCTGCTGGGACTGGTTTTGGTTTTTCTGGTGTTGGTACTGACCACACGTCCCGCCGTGGCGCTGTGGGTCACGGCGGGCATCGGGGTGGCCTTTATGGGTGCGTTCGCTTTCTTGCCGGCGAGCGATGTGTCGCTAAACGTAATTTCTACCTTTGCCTTCCTGCTGGTATTGGGGATTGTGGTTGACGATGCCATCGTCGTGGGTGAGAGCATCCACCATCATAATCACAACCAGGGACTCGGTGGCGAAGAGGCCGCGGTCAAAGGGGCGGCCAGTGTAGCTCGGCCGGTCATTTTTGCAGTGCTGACGACCATTGTGGCCTTCGCGCCCTGGCTGTTTGTGTCGGGGGTGCAGACCCAGATCACGCGCCAGTTATCGATCGTGATTAGCTTTGCGCTGATCATGTCCTTGATCGAGGCGTTCTTCATCCTGCCAGTGCATTTGAGGCATATCGAGCCGCGGAAAAATTTGCGCGGATGGAAGCTTTGGCAGCAGAATTTTGCCCACTCCATCGTTGATTTCGCGCACAATTATTATCGGCCCTTTCTTGAAATATGCTTGAAACGTCGCTACACCACTACCATGGTCTTTGTGGTCGGGTTCATTATTTCCGTGGGGCTGTTTACGACGGGCTGGGTCAAGTTTTTCTTTATGCCCCAGGTCGAGAACGAAGAAATCAATATCAGTGTCGATTTACCTATTGGCACGCCCTACGAGCGCGCATTGCAGGTCCTGGAACAGTTGCAGGCGGCTGAGAAGGCGCTGGCTGAGGAGGTTGAGTCGACGGCCCGGGGATCCGGGAAGGGCAGTGGGCAGTTAATTGAGGGCTGGTATACTCGCGCCCGTCCCGAAAACGTGCTCGCGATCGTCAGTTTAGCGCCTCCCGAAGTACGGGATCTTAGTGCGCGTGCCGCGGCGGAACGACTGCGAGAGCTGACCGGGGACATCCCCGACGCTGAGAAGATAGAGGTGAATTACACCCTCAATAACGACGGCGCTCCCACCGTTACGTTTGTCCTGCAGCACAATGATTTTGCCACGCTCAAGGCTGCGAGCGAGGATTTGCAACTGCACCTTCAGGGCTACGACGCGGCATTTTTTGTTCGTGACGACCAGCAGGGCGAGTTAAGTGAACTTCGATTCGCCCTCAAGCCGGGAGCAGAGAGACTGGGCGTCAACCTGGCCGAGGTGTCTCGTCAGGTTCGTCAGGGCTACTACGGCGAGGAGGTGCAGCGACTGCCCCGGGAGTACGGCGATGTTCGGGTCATGGTGCGTTACCCCATGGAGACTCGACGGCAGCTGGCTTCGTTGGACGATTTTATGGTCCGGACCGCCGACGGCCGCAGTATCCCGCTGAAATCAGTGGCTGAGGTCAGTTATGGTACGGGCGTGCAACGCATCGGGCGGCGCAACGGACAGCGGTACATCCGGGTGGTGGCCAATGTTGAACGGGATGCGGTGAGTGATGTAGCGCGCACGGTCAATAAAGAATTCATTCCGACGCTGGAGGCAAAGTATCCGGGCCTCAATGTACTTAAAGGCGGTATGCAGGAATCTGAAGCGGAGTTCTACAGTGAGATCTCCGCGCTTTACACCATCGCGCTGTTTGCCATTTATGCGCTGATTGCGGTGGCGTTCAGGTCCTATGCGCTACCGCTTTTGATCATGACGGCAATTCCCTTCGGTTTCATGGGGGCCGTGTATGGCCATTTGATCTTCGATATGCCGCTGGCCCTGTTTTCTTACTTCGGTATTGGCGCGGCAGCAGGCGTGGTGGTCAACGATAATCTGGTTTTGGTTGACTATATACGGCGACGGGAAGACGAGGGGTTGTCATCCGGGGAAGCTGTCCTGGATGCGGCGGTTAACCGCTTCAGGCCCATTTTTCTGACGACGGTAACGACGTTTGTGGGGCTGTTGCCCATCATGGCGGAACGCTCTACGACTGCAGAGTTTCTCAAGCCGGCAGTGTTATCACTGTCTTTCGGGGTGCTGTTTGCCTTGTTCGTCAGCTTGCTGATGGTCCCGGCCCTGTACATGATTGGCTGGGACTACCAGCAGCTGATCAAGCGACTGCGCGGGCAGTCGGATGACGCGCCCTCGGTCAGTGGATCCCGTGCATCAGACGCTTCAGAAGCGGTGTAGCGATTAACATGACCACGCCCGCGAGAAGGCCTGCCCAGAGGAGCTGATCGAACAGGTTGGCGAAGCCGTCGGCCTCCGTGACCATGGTACCCAGCAGTGCGGCGACGTAGGATGAGTACGCGGATGCCAGGAACCAGGCACCCATCATGACGCCCACTACGCCGGATACCGACAGCTTGGTGACCGCAGACAAGCCCACCGGGCTGAGGCAGAGTTCACCGGTCGTATGCAGCAGGTAGGCCAGCATTAGCCACCAGGCCGAGATCAAACCCGCTTCATTGGGGAACTGCGCGCCGTAGGCCAGAGCGCCAAAGCCCAAGCCCGCTTGTGCTATACCCAATCCAAACTTCACCGGTGTGCTGGGCTCAAGGTTTCTGCGGCCCAGCCAGGTCCACAGGACCGCAAACACGGGCGCCAGGGTGAAGATGAAAAAGGAGTTGGCAGCGCCGAACTGGGAAGCGGTAAGCGCAATGCCAAAGAGCGTCTTATCGGTATCCCGATCCGCAAACAGGGTCATTGAGCCCGCGCCCTGCTCGAAAAGGGCCCAGAAAAAAACCGTAGACACGATCAGCGCAACC
>JAKMEU010000245.1 GCA_022425845.1 Luminiphilus sp.
GCGCCACCATCTCGGGCATCGATGTCATGGCCACCGAGCGGGCGACGACTGCACCGATAAGACCCCCGGCGAGCATGCCCCCAGCGATCCAGGTGTAGTTGACGATGCCCTGATCGAGCAGCGCCACCACGATGGCTATCAGCATGCCTGTGGCGGAAACCATGTTGCCTCTCCGCGCCGTAGCAGGAGAACCCAGCATCTTGAGGCCAAAAATGAACAGGCCCGATGCGACGACATAACCCAAACCTGTGACCAGAGAAGAATCCATGATCAGCCCTCCTTCTTCTTGAAGAAGCCAAGCATGCGGTCGGTCACCATGTAGCCACCCACCACATTGATACTGGCCAGCGCTACTGCCCCGGCGCCCAGCCACTGGGCAAGGTCTTCCTGCCCGTTGCCTGCAAGTGCCACCGCGCCCACGACGGTGATACCGGAGATGGCATTGGCACCGGACATCAGTGGTGTATGTAAGGTCGCGGGGACCTTGTTGATCAATTCAAACCCCAGGAAAACCGAGAGCATGAGGATAAACAGAAGATATTCAGCACCGTTCATGATCAGCTGGCTCCTTCGATAATGTCTTTTATTGTTGGGTGTACAACGCCCCCGTCATGGGTAATCACACAGCCGGGGAGAATGTCGTTGGCCATATCGAGTACAAACGCCTTGGCGTCCGTGTCCCAGGTGTCTTCTACGAGATTGAACATATTGCTGGCGTACATCTGCGTCGCATCCCGAGCAACCAGGTTTGCGAGGTTACCGGTGCCAATGATGGTCACACCTCCGACATCAGCAACCTCATTGGGAACCGAGCCCTCGACGTTGCCGCCGGTTTCGGCCGCCATATCAACCACCACGGAGCCTGGCGCCATGCCCGCCACCATGTCCTCGGTAACCAGCACGGGTGGCTTGCGACCAAACACCTGTGCGGTGGTGATGACCACGTCAGACTCGGCAATCACGGCCTTCTGCGCCTGACGCTGCATATCAACCTGTTCCGGCGTCAACTCGCGGGCATAACCATCCTTGGTCTGGCCAGTATCACCCAGATCAATTTCAAGAAACTTGCCACCCAGTGACTGCACCTGCTCTGCCACCACGGGCCGAGTGTCGAATGCCGTTACCCGAGCGCCCAGGCGCTTGGCAGTAGCAATGGCCTGCAGTCCCGCAACGCCCGCGCCGATGATGAAGACCTTGGCAGGTTTCAGGGTTCCCGCCGGCGTCATCATCATGGGGAAAATCCGCGGCAGGCGGGTCGCCGCCAACATGACAGCGATATAGCCGGCCAGGTTGGCCTGAGAGCTCAGGGCGTCCATTTTCTGCGACCGAGTGGACCGTGGAATCATCTCCATACTGACCGCGGTCACATGCTGGGCCGCAAACTCGCGGATCAGCTCATGCTCGTTGAATGGGTCGAGGTAGGATACATGGATACAACCCTTCTTAAGCTTGCTGACCTCAGCGAGATCGGGCTTTCTCAAGCGCAATACCATGTCGGCTCCACCGAGCAGCGCGTCGCGGTCCGTCTCTATGGAGGCGCCCTCCGCAGCATAGGCTTCGTCGCTGAAGCCGGCACCAACACCGGTGCCTGACTCGATCGCTATATCGGCTCCGAGGCGCACCAGTTTCTTCACAGTTTCCGGGGTGACAGACGCACGGTTTTCACCGGGGTGCGTCTCACGGGGTATCGCTAGTCGCATAGTGTCTCAACCTGATTTTTTTTGTGGTGGAGCACGGGACTTCCGCTATTGTAAATATTTACATCCCGTGATTTTGAGCGCACTGATGTGAGGCCCCGGCGCCGAGGGCGCGTTGCTTAACCTGCGTGGAGCTGCTGAAAAGGATTCAACCAGCGGTGCTTCCAGCCAGTGAACCGTAAAGGTGCATCCAGCACAGCGAGGCAAATACAGTCCTCACCATCGAGGGCCACGGGCGCATGCTTGTCTTCTGCGTCCCGATAGATGAAATCCCCGGGATGGTAACTGTCCCTGCCGTCACTGAACCCGCCTTCGAGTACCAGCGTCATCTCACCACCCCCGTGGGTGTGCTCGGGAATTCGCCCGCCTGCCGCGATCCTGTAGAGGGCGAATTCGTAGTTGGTGTCACCGGTTGACAGGTAGCTAATACTCAGGGACCGCGTAATGCGCTTCCACACGAGCTGGCTGAAGTCACCGTTTATCAGCCTCTGCAGAAGGCTTGGTAGCTCCGCGGCGGCTGTTTGCCCGGTGTAAGTTAGGGGAACGGGGTCCTCCAATCGCGCCAGTACAGTGTCTAGAAGCGCTTCCGATACGGGTATCGGATCGAGGCGCTCAAGCAGCGCACCGCCGACGGTTTTCAGCTGGCTGTCAGTGCGTCGGCAGCGTTCGCAGTAGGACAGGTGCGCAGATACGCAGGCTGCCTGGGCGACGGGTAAACTGCCCGCAGCGTGCTCCATCAGGCAATCGTTGGAAGGGTGATGTTTGGTCATAACAGAACTACCTTGTGGACGCCAAAGACCCTCAGCCCAGGCCATCCGATGTGTATGTGAGAGTCCTACGTTCCAAGGGCCAAATCGGTTTACTGCCGGTCCATCTGAACCTGCAGTTTCTGAATGGCCAGCCTGACCCGGGATTTAACCGTTCCCAGGGGCAAATCAAGCTCCGCAGCCGCCTCAGAGTGCGACTTGCCCTCCATGTAGACCTTGGCCAGTATTTGAGCCTGGTCCGGGGGCAATTGGCCCATCAAGTCCCGTATTCGGTCTGAACCCCTTCGGGTATGCAGCACGGTAAACGGCTCCTCGCCCTCCAGCTCGATATTCAGGTCATCTGCAGCGAGGGGGGTGTCAAACTTTTGCAGCCGCCGAAACATGTCTGTTCTGCAGTTTCGGGCAATCGTGTAAATCCAGGTGCTGGCAGCAGCCTTCTCGGGGTTGAACCCCCCCGCTTTCTGCCACACTTTCAGCATGACCTCCTGAACCAGCTCATCGGCATGGGCTGCCGAGAGACTCGACCCCGCCAGTGCAAAGGCTTTAATCAGGGGCGCAAAATGGCGAAAAAACCGGGTAAACGCCGCACGGTCACTGTTGTTACCAATCTGGACGAGGCATTCACTCCATTCGTCCGTTCGGCGCCCCGTGGGCACAGACCAGACGCGTCCTGAATCGGTTTCGCTGTCACTCTTATTTTCGACCATACCGCATCGCTCAAGATAAAGACCCAATTGTCAGATCCAGCATACACCATGCTGCAGGCACTACAACAGCGCTGATCCGGGCCTAGTGGCTTGACGTAAATTGAAGAATTAGCTCATTCATTGCAGGTGGCACGCGGGTGAAGGTTGCAATAATCGGGTCGGGGATCTCCGGCTTGGGCTGCGCGCACCGGCTCGCGGCCCAAAGACACAACATTGCCGTTTTTGAGGCAGGCGATCGTATTGGCGGCCACACGGCCACCTATGACGTGAAACTGGGCGCGCGTCGTTACGCCATCGACACGGGCTTCATTGTCTACAATGACCACACGTACCCCCATTTCATTGAGTTGCTGGAGAACCTGGGGGTCGCCACCCGGGCCACAACCATGGGGTTTTCAGTGTCCGATGACGCAACGGGGCTGGAATACGCCGGCAACAACCTCAATGCCCTGTTTGCCCAGCGAAGCAATCTTGTTTCGCCTCGTTTCCTGTCGATGGTCAGGGACATTCTACGTTTCAACAAGGAATCGGTAGCTGACCTCGAGGCAGGTAGACTGGGCGATGGTGAAACTCTGGGCGCCTATCTGGAACGTGGGCGATACAGTGATGCCTTCTGCCGCTACTACCTCCTGGCAATGACGTCCGCCATCTGGTCTGCAGATTTTGCCGATGCCCGGGACTTCCCCGTCGAATTTTTTATTCGCTTCTTCCGCAATCACGGCTTGTTGCAAGTAGCCAATCGCCCCCAATGGCGGGTTATAGAGGGTGGTAGCCGGGAATACATCCGGCCCCTGACCTTCGGATTCGAGGACCGCATATTCCTGAATCATCCCGTCATATCTGTTGAACGTGTCGCCGGACGGGGCGTCACACTGATCTTTAAGGACGGAACACGGCGGCAGTTTGACCAGGTTGTCATTGCCACCCACTCCGACCAGGCACTTCGGCTGTTAGCCGAGCCCACCTCCCAGGAAAAGTCGATCCTCGGCGCCATCCCCTACCGCGATAACGACGTAGTCCTGCACACGGACCATCGGCTGCTGCCAAGGAACAGGCGCACGTGGTCCAGCTGGAACTATCGTATGCGCCCGGGCAACGAACGGGCGGTGGTGACCTACAACATGAATATCCTCCAGGGTATCAAAGCGCCCGAGACGTTCTGCGTCACGCTCAACGACACCGACTCGATCAACCCTGCACATATTCTGGGTCGTTTCAATTATGCTCACCCGCAGTTCACGGTAGCCGGTGTGGCGGCTCAGGCGCGCTGGGGCGAAATAAACGGCGTCAATAACACGTGGTTCTGCGGTGCCTACTGGCACAACGGATTCCACGAAGACGGGCTGGTCAGCGGATTGCGCGTCGCGGAGGCGCTGGCCGAAACAGACTCGATGGCAGCATGATCTCCCGGTTGTACCGCGGCACCCTGTTCCACTGCCGCCACAGCCCACGCCAACACCGGTTTTCCTATCAGGTGTTCATGCCGCTGGTCGACCTACAGGCCCTGCCTGGGCTGGTCGATGCCATTCCGCTCTGGTCTGCCCGACGCTGGGCACCGGCGATGTTCAAGCGGGAGGATTTTCTCGGCGCTGGTGACATACCCCTCGTAGACGCAGTCCGCCAACGCATTGCAAGCGAACACGGCCCGCAGCCCGAGGGTCCGATCTACCTGCTGGCCAACTGGCGCTACTTCGGTATTCAGGCCAACCCCATCGCCTGTTATTTTTGTTTTGACGCCGATGGCGAAACCCTGCGTCACATCGTGGCCGAGGTGACCAACACGCCATGGGATGAGCGCTACAGTTATGTTATCCCGGTGACGGGCCCGGATGGCCGGGTCCACACCCAATTTGCCAAATCACTCCACGTGTCGCCCTTTAACCCGATGGACATGGTCTACCACTGGTCCAGCAGTGCTCCGGGCGATCATCTGGCCATCAAACTGAGCAATTTCCAGGGCGAGAAACGCATATTTGATGCGACCCTCACGCTGGAGGCACAGCCCTTCACCGCCGCCAACCTGAGCCGCGCCATTCTCGGCGTTCCCTTCATGACCCTGAAGGTACTCGCGGGCATTTACTGGCAGGCGCTCAAGCTTTGGATAAAGAGGGTTCCGGTGTACCCTCATCCGAACGGGGGATAACCACGTAAGCTCGCTTATGCAACTCGTTGAGGTAATGAAAGATGTCTGAATCCAGCGTGCGCAATATTCCGAAGCTTCCCTCCCTGAAACGGATGGCGAAACCTCAGGTTACCAGGGATTTGATACTGCGCCTTTTCCGGAATATTCGTGTTGGAACCCTCACCATCCACGATGGTGACGACGTGTTCGCACTGGGCAATGACACCCGGCCCGAGGCGCCCCATGCCCACATCACGGTGCACGACCCACGGGCGTACTGGCGGGTACTCACAGGCGGGTCGATTGCATCGGGAGAAGCCTACATCGACGGTGACTGGAGCAGCAGAGACCTCACCGAGGTGACGCGATTGTTCAGCGCCAACATGGAAACCCTGATGGCCATGAAAGACGGCCAGAGCTGGTTGATGCAGCTGGCCCTCAAGGCAGCTCATTTCGGTCGACGCAACACCATGCTGGGATCGCGCAAGAATATTTCTGCCCACTACGACCTGGGCAACGATTTCTTTGCCCTCTTCCTCGATCCGACCATGATGTATTCCTCGGCCGTTTATCCATCCGAGGAGGCAACGCTTCACGCAGCGGCCACGCACAAACTCGAACTGATCTGCCAGTCACTTGAGCTCAAGCCCGATGATGAGCTGATCGAAATTGGTACCGGCTGGGGCGGCATGGCGATTTATGCCGCCGAGAACTACGGCTGTAAAGTGACAACCACCACGATCTCCCGCGAGCAGTACGAGCATACCCTGGCAGAAGTTGAGGCTCGGGGTTTGCAAGACCGCATCACAGTGCTTTGTGAGGACTACAGGAAGTTGCAGGGCAGCTTTGACAAGCTGGTCTCCATCGAGATGATCGAAGCCGTGGGCCACGAATTCTATGAAAGTTATTTTCGCTGTGTCAGCCACCTGCTGAAGCCGACAGGCAAGGCGGTCATTCAGGCGATTACCATACCGGACCAGCGCTACGATCTTGCGCGTCAGTCGGTGGACTACATCAAGCGCTACATTTTCCCGGGGGGATGCCTGCCCTCACTGCAAGTGATCAGTGAGAACATTGCAACGCACACCGACCTGCAGATGACCCAACTCCGAGACATCACACAGGACTACGCCCGCACCCTTGAAGCGTGGCACCATAGCTTCCTGGGACAACTTGATAAGGTCAGGGATATGGGCTTCGATGATCGATTCATACGCATGTGGCGCTTTTACCTCAGCTACTGTGAAGGGGGCTTCCGCGAGCGGATCATTGGCACCTTCCAAATCACCATGGTGAAGCCCGGCTACCGACCGGCCTGAGGCATGTTACTTTCCCTCGTACCCATCGCACTGTTGGTGGGTATGCTGGCAGGCGCCGTACAGCTGTTTGGCTCCGACGCTTCCTATGGTCCCAACCAAGTCGTTCTTGTCATCGCTACCGGGGTTGCCGCCCTGGTGGGCCTATACCGCGGCCTGACCTGGCCAGACATCCAGAAAGCGCTGGTAGACGGCATCCAGGTAGGGTTGGGCCCTATCCTGATACTCCTCGCTGTGGGCGCCCTGATTGGCAGCTGGATTCTTGCAGGGACAGTACCCGCGATGATTTACCATGGTGTCGCACTGCTGGATCCCTCTCTGTTTTATGCGGCTAGCGCCGTCATTTGTGCCCTCGCCTCAGTGAGTATAGGCAGCTCCTGGACAGTGGCCGGCACGCTGGGCATCGGTCTGATTGGTATTGCAGAGAGCTTCGGCCTTTCCAGTGCCATGACGGCGGGCGCCATCATCTCGGGCGCCTACTTCGGCGACAAGCTGTCGCCGCTCTCGGACACCACCAACCTGGCGGCCGCCTGCGCGGGTGTGGATTTATTCGAGCACATCCGTCACATGCTCTGGACCACCGTTCCCGCATTTGCCATTGCCCTAATCTTTTTCCTGCTCAACAGCGAGGAAGCGGCGCGACCGCCCGAGGCCATTGCCCAACTGCGGTTTGCACTGGCGCAGGAATTTGACGTCAGCTGGTATAGCTTCCTTCCTCTGGTGGGCATGCTGGTACTGATTGCACTGCGGGTCCCGGCTTACCCTGCCATTTTACTGTCGGCCGCTATCGGCGTGGTTTTCGCTCTGTTGATACAGCCCGAGGCCGTGCGTCGGTTCGGTGAAAGCCTCGACGCGAATGGACCCGCCCCCATGCTGAGGGGAGTTTGGACGGTGCTTTTTTCAGGCTACACCGGCAGCAGCAGCGACGCCTCGCTGAACCAGCTGCTGAGCAAAGGCGGGATGGCCAGCATGCTCAATACCGTCTGGCTCATCGTCACGGCGCTGTCCTTTGGCGGCGTTCTGGAGCGTACCGGCATTCTTAAGCACATCCTTGATGCAGCCCTTAAAACCGTCCGAAACACAGGGGATCTGGTGCTGGCGACCGTGACCGGTGGCGTCATTACCAATGCCCTCGCAGCTGATCAATTTCTCGCAATCGCTCTCCCCGGCCGCATGTTCACGGTTGCCTATGATGAGCGGGGGTTGAGTCGCCTGAATCTCTCCCGGTCACTGGAAGACTCAGCCACCCTCACGTCGGTGCTCGTGCCCTGGAATACTTGTGGCGCCTACATGAGTGCCACCCTGGGGGTTTTGACCCTGGACTACCTGCCCTATGCAACTTTTAACTACGTCTGCCCTTTGGTGGCCATTACCCTGGGTTATCTGATGATTGCACAGAAGCCCGCCCCTGCTGAGCAGGCGCTATGACCTCGTTTTCCTGGGACTTTCCCAATCCCCATGTCTGTGAGGTGGTCGTATCACCCGACGATATCGATGCCCTGGCACACACCAATAACGGGATTTACGTCAACTGGTGCGAGGATACGGCCTGGTCACACACCCGCGCTTTGGGCCTGGGCGAGGCCGAATATCAGGCCATGGATCGCGCCATGGCCCTGACCCAAGCCGAATACCAATACCTTCGCGCTACCCGAGAGGCAGATCATCTGGCGGTGGGGACCTGGATTACACGCTGGGATCGGCGACTGACCATGGAGCGCCGGTTCCAGATCATTGATCACGGGTCGGGCGCAACCGTGCTCCGCGCCCGGCTCGAGTTTGTCTGCATCGAAATATCCACCGGCAAGCCGCGCAAGCCGCCCCGGGAATTTGTTGAGATTTATGGCCCTGTGGTGTTGGACCAGCCCAGCGCCTAGCTCCGAACCCAATCAAAACCCAGCACGGCGTCCAGACTCGCCACACCGGCTCGGAGTGCCAGCAGGCGGTCAACGCCCATGGCCACGCCGGAACAGTCCGGCAGACCCGAATCCAGGGCTGCCAGAAGATGGTGGTCAATGGGTCGTTGCTCCTGGCCCTGTTGCTTGCGTCGTTCGTTGTCCGCAGTGAAGCGTGCCGTCAGCTCTTCAACATCTCCACACTCCCAATAGCCGTTGGCCAACTCCATTCCGTCAACATAGCACTCGAACCGCGCCCCCACGGCCTCACCCTCGGGGCTTTCTATGCGACGCGCCAGCGCCGCCTGGGAAATGGGATAGTCCACGATGAAAACAACACCCCAGTCGGCAATCGCGGGCTCAACGCAGTGGCTCACCAGAAGGTCCAGCAACCCATCCCTGTCCAGCCGCTCGGGAATTTCCCCGAGCCATTGCCGGGCTACCTTCTCCAGCGCTTTTCGGGACGCGCTGTTAACCTCCGCACCGAGTACATGTTGCATCAGCGTGTCCCAGGGCCATACCTGCCAGCCAGGGCGATCGAGCAGATCGCATACCAATTCCCCCACCTCATGCAGCAGGCGATAGTGGTCGATGCCTGACCGGTACCATTCCAGCAGGGTGTATTCCGGGTTGTGTCGCGCACCCACTTCCTCGGCACGAAAGGCCTTGCAGATCTGGTAAATATCCCCGCTCCCAGCCGCTAAAAGTCGCTTCATCGCGTACTCAGGTGAGGTTTGCAGAAAACGGGACCCGTCCCTGCAGGGCACGACAAAATTTTCCAGAGCGGGATCGGTAACGCCGGAGCTGCACAGCAGTGGGGTATCAACCTCAAGCACGTTCCGCTCGGCAAAGTATCGGCGCAAATCAGAGAGCAGCGCGGCGCGCTGGCGCTGAACGCCGGGTAAAGCTACGGGGCACCAGTCATTCACCCGTTCTGATCAGCTCTTGCTGGCGCGGCTGACATACTCCCCGGTGCGGGTATCGATACGGATGATCTCGCCCTGGGAAATGAACAGGGGCACGCGCACGACCGCCCCGGTGGTCAGGGTCGCGGGTTTGGAACCTCCCTGTGCCGTATCACCCTTCAGCCCGGGGTCTGTCTCCGTAATTTCCAGTTCAATGAAATTGGGGGGCGTCACGGTAATAGGCGCGCCGTTGTAAAGGGTGACCTCGTACTTCTCCTGCTCCTTCAGCCACTTTTGGGTATCGCCGACTGCATCAGAACCCGCCGCGTGCTGGTCATAACTGACCGGATCCATGAAGTAAAAGAACTCACCATCCGTGTAGGAGTATTCCAGCTCAACATCGAGCACATCGGCCCCTTCGAGGGAGTCGCCCGATTTGAAAGTGCGTTCCCAGACCCGCCCAGAGCGAAGATTGCGCAACTTGACCCGGTTAAAGGCCTGACCCTTACCCGGTTTTACATACTCATTCTCAAGGATTGAGCAGGGCTCACCATCCAGCATGACTTTCAGGCCGGGCTTGAACTCATTGGTAGAAAAATTGGCCATCTAACACTCCTCAAGTGAATCGCCGCGGATGATACCGCAGGCGCCGGAACAGTTCAGCGTCATCCGTCGTCAAGTTCGCCTTTTGACCCCAAGAGGTAAAGCACCCCATCGAGGCCTACATAGCGGATCTGGCAGTCAGCCCGCTCTGCAACCCGTGGTTTGGCTGCATATGCGATGCCAAGACCCGCTGCCGTCATCATGGGTATGTCGTTGGCACCATCACCCACAGCGATTACTTCCTCGGGTCTCACGCTGAGGCGCGCTGCGATATCCAATAGGGTACGTCGCTTAAAGTCACCATCGACAATGGGCAGCAGAGGCTTTCCGATGACGCGCCCCTGCTCGACAGGCAACGCATTCGCATACACCTCGTCAAAACCAAACTGACGCTGCAGATACTCAGCAAAAGGCAGAAAACCCCCTGAGATCACGGCGGTATAAACACCCCGGGCACGCAGCGTCAACATAAGCTCTCGCACACCCTCGGTGACGGGCAACCCAGCCGCCAGCGCATCTATACAACTGGCATCGAGCCCCTCAAGCAAGGCAAGGCGCTCTCGAAAACTGGCCTCAAAATCGATCTCTCCCTTCATGGCCCGCTCTGTTATCAAAGCCACCTGGTCACCCACGCCTGCGCAGCGGGCCAGTTCATCGATGACCTCGCAGCGGATCAGGGTGGAATCCATATCAAATACCGCCAACCGATACTGCCGCTGTCTCGCGGCCAGAGGTTGCAGCACCAGATCAATGGACTCCCGCTGGCTCAGCGTCGCAAGTGATGCCCGCAGATCTTCGATGGTCACAGACCCGGGCAGGTAGTAGGTCCGCACGGCGCGGCAATGTGACATCGCTCGGGGCACCGGCAGGTCACGACCGGGGACAGCGCCGGGGTCCAGAGCATCGACCAGCTCATCGACGGGCGCAAAGCATGATGGATCACCCACCGCGGCCATGGCCGTGAGGGTGTATTGGGTTAGCGTCATAATGGATTCCTAAGTTCGGCAAGCATAGCGCACACAGCGGGTTTATACTGCGGCCTAACACCAAAGAGGCCGATCCTTTGCGTGCCCTGATAACGGCTTTCAACAACCTTCCACTTCATCAGCAGTTGGCGACCGTCGCCTGCCTGTGCTGCCTCGTATCCAGCCTCGCTTTGGTCGCACTCGCGGCGCAATCAAGCAGCTATGCCCAAGCCAATCTACAGGGCGAGTATGGTCGGTCCGTGGCCGAACAGCTTGCGCGACGTCTGGGCACCGAAATGGCCACAGATGACCGGCTTGGAATGGTCGGCGAGCTCAACAAACTCACCGAGCAGCGCAGCATTGCCGCTACCCGGGCTCTCGATGTAGAGGGCAATGAGCTGGCAGCAGCGGGAAACCGCGAACTGGGCACATTCTCCTATCGGGCGCCCATCGTCATCGCTGGCGATCAAGCGGGCATCGCCGAGGTCGCACTGAACACCACAACCCAGGACAGCACCCAGTTCCAGTTCCTGCTCTCACTATCGGGCCTTGCCATCTTATTGAGTATTACCGTGTATCTCGCGACGCGCACGCTCGCCCTTCGACTGGGAAAGAATCTTCAGGCCGTGGCAGCCGAGCTGGGCAGCGTCGGAGACCCCACCGCAGTGAGCATCAATGAGGTCGAGGCCCTGCGGGAACGCGTTGCGGCACTCCCCCTGGATTTGCTCAAACCACCCTCTGTCGACAGGTCACGCGCCGACCATCATTACGTCACAACGGCCATATTGTTTATTCACTTCAGGAGCCTGCCCGGATATCTCGAAACGGTAGATGAACGTCGACTCCAGCGCTACGTTGCTCACATACACCGCATGATCTATGGCGCCTCGGGTTTTTATGGCGGAGAGCTGGAAGTCGTTCGACAATTTGGCCTGGCCGTTTGGTTTACCGGTGTCCACAAGGTGGCCTCTCCCGCCGTTCGCGCGGCCAGCTGTGCCTGGCTCATCCAGCAGAGCGCGCCAAAGCTGGAGGAAAAACTCAGGCGCACGGGCGGGCTGGGGGTCGCGGTCGGGGGCAGTGAACTGGGCCGCGGCGACAGCGAAGACATTTATCCGGGGCTGTATACCCAAGCCGCTGTGGATGATCTCGAATTGCTTGCCCGTCAATCGGGAGACCAGATCCGTCTTTCGGACTTTGTTGTTGAAGACGTTGAGCTGACCACCCGGGTTGCCATTGAAAAAGGATCGGATGGCTCCCTTCACATGGGTCATTTCGCCGACGGTCACAGAGATTTATTGGAGCGGCAGCGGGAGATCCTGGGACGCGCCCTGGTGTCCGGCAACGAACCTGATGACTGAGGCTCTGCCTCAGTCAGCGCCCACCACGGCCAGGCCGGCCACTTTCTGAAAACCCTTGGGCAGCTTGTTGCCGCGGCGGCCCCGTTCACCCCGATAGTGTTCAAGGTCGGCAAATTTAAGCTTCAGATGTTGCTTGCCTGCGGTAACCTGAAGCGTCTCCCCGGGTACCAGGACGACAACGCCGACCATCAACTCCTCACGGGCCGCTGCCCTGGCGCTTGGAATACCAATAATCTTGTTGCCTTTACCCCTGGCGAGTTCCGGCAGATCGGTCAGCGGAAAAACCAGCAGCCGGCCCTCGCTGGTCACCGCCGCCACCACCGCCTGCGCCTCTTTGCTACCGATTCTCCCGGGTTGCAGCACGCCGGCACCCTTGGGGAGCGACAACACGGCTTTCCCCGCCTTGTTTTTGGTTTGCAGATCGGCAAAGCGCCCGACAAAGCCATAACCGGCATCGCTCGCGAGCAGGTAGCAATCACTATCCGCTCCGGTCAACAGGGCTTCAAAGGTGGCGCCTGAGGTCGGATTGATCCGTCCCGTCAGGGGCTCGCCCTGACCTCTGGCAGAGGGCAGCTGGTGACTAGGGAGGCTGTAGGCACGCCCCGTTGAATCAAAAACTACGGTGGGCTGATTACTGCGCCCCTTGGCTGCCAGCTTGAAGCCGTCCCCGGACTTATAGCTGAGGGCAACCGGGTCGATATCGTGGCCCTTGGCTGCCCGTATCCAGCCCTTTTCGGATAGCACAATCGTCAGTGGATCGGCAGACGTCAGCTCCAGTTCGCTGAAGGCCCTGGCCTCTTCACGCTCAACCAGCGGCGACCGACGGTCGTCACCATGGCTGATGGCCACAGCCTCCAGCTCTTTTTTGATCAGTGTTTTCAGGCGCGCGTCACTGCCCAGGGTTTTCTCAAGTGTGTCGCGTTCAGTCGCCAATTCTTCCTGCTCGCCCCGGATCTTCATCTCCTCCAGCTTCGCGAGGTTGCGCAACTTAAGATCGAGGATCGCTTCGGCCTGTATCTCGGTCAGCCCAAAGGCGGACATCAGTGCTGAGCGGGGTTCATCCTCCTCGCGAACGATTCGGATGACCTCATCGATATTGAGATAGGCGACGAGATATCCCTCGAGGATGTGCAATCGCTTGAGCACCTTCTCGAGCCGGTACTCAAGACGCCTGCGTACCGTGGTGCGCCTAAACTCCAGCCACTCCAACAAAATCTTGGCGAGGGGCTTCACTCCGGGTCGCCCATCGATCCCAATCACATTGAGATTTACGCGGTAGTTGCGCTCCAGATCGGTGGTGGCGAAGAGATGGCTCATCAACGCCTCCAGATCGATCCGGTTGGAGCGGGGCACGATGACAAAACGCGTGGGGTGTTCATGATCGGACTCATCCCGCAAGTCGCTCACCATGGGAAGTTTCCGGGCCTGCATCTGCGCCGCGATCTGTTCGAGCAACTTGGAACCCGAGACCTGGTAAGGCAGGGCATGGATGACAATCGCGCCGTCTTCGACACGCCATGCAGCACGCATCTTCAGGGAACCGCGGCCAGAGCGGTACATGGCATCAATTTCTGCGCGCGGTGTAATGATCTCTGCCTCGGTGGGGAAATCGGGACCTTTGATGAGATCGCTGAGATCCTCCATACCGGCACGGGGCGCCTCCAGCAGCCTGATTGCCGCGCTCACCACTTCGCGCAGGTTGTGAGGGGGTATGTCCGTGGCCATGCCCACGGCAATACCCGTAGTGCCGTTAAGCAGCAGGTTGGGAACCTGAGCAGGCAGCACCATGGGTTCTTCAAGGGTGCCATCGAAATTTGCCTGCCAGTCAACCGTGCCCTGCCCCAGCTCCCCGAGAAGCACCTCGGCGTAGCGGGTCAATCGGGATTCGGTGTAACGCATGGCAGCAAAGGACTTGGGGTCATCGGGTGAACCCCAGTTGCCCTGCCCGTCGATAAGGGGGTAGCGATAGCTGAAATCCTGCGCCATCAGCACCATGGCTTCATAGGCTGCGCTGTCACCGTGGGGGTGAAACTTACCGATGACATCACCCACCGTCCGCGCCGACTTTTTATACTTTGCGGTGGCTTTGAGCCCCAATTCGCTCATGGCATAGACAATGCGACGCTGGACGGGCTTCAGGCCGTCACCGATATGCGGCAGGGCGCGATCGAGAATGACGTACATCGAGTAATCGAGGTAAGCCTTCTCCGCATACTCTCGAAGTGACAGGGTTTCAGGGTTCGTAGCACCCATTACCGGATCGGACATGAACAGAAGCTCTCTTTTTCTGCGCTGCAGGCGTGGTTCAGTTTCGGGACGCGCGGTGGCGTAATGACACAACTTCCTCGTTAAGGGCTGTAATGGCCTGGGCCATGTCGACCAGCAGCCCCTGGACTGCCTCCGGTCGCGTACGGATGATCTCAAAGAATCGATCTTTGGGCACGCGAAGAACAGAGCAACGCCCTACCGCCACCACTGTCGCGTTCCTGTGACTATCGGTCAAGGCCGCCATGGTGCCAAACAGTTCTCCCGCGTTGATTTTGGCTACCGGGTGCTCATTGACCAGCACCTCGGCCGTCCCCTCCACCATTGAAAATACGTCATCAGCAGGGTCGCCCTGTCGAATGATGATCGCGCCACTATCATAAATCTCTGCCTGCCCCCCAAGGCCAACCATCTGGCGAATATGCAGGGCATTCAGCCGGTAGATCAGCGACTGGGTCTGGGTCTGGGCGGCCTGCCAGTTGACCAGCCTCTGATGATCGGCAGTGATCGCCTTCAGCAGGGCATCACGGTTCCAAAGACTGACGCTGGCACCGGCCTCGGAGCCGAACAACAGGGGCGTTACCGTTTCAGGAAGCCAGTCAGTATCCGCCAGCACCAGGTCTCCCGCCTCCAGTACGCTGACGACGGTTTTGCTGTGCATGACGGCAAGCAGGCCCGATTCAACGCGACCCACCGTACCGTGCGGCAGCGGTTTGAATTCAGCAGCTGGGCTGGCCAGAAACTCCATCGTACGGCATTCAACATCGAGACCGTCCACGGCGCGGGAAAGTGAACTTACCGCTGCTTTATTGAGGCGCTTGAAGTCCTCGCCTGCCTGTCCCGTCGTTAGCATCCAAGCCCCCTTCGCCAATCCCTGTTCCAACGGATCGTAACCCGATAAACTGCGTCTGTCCCACCGCTGATCCAGTACGTGGCAAAATAATCTGCAGACACGGCCGGCCTATGTCCACCCGACTCCAATGGCGCTTCCGCCATTTTGACCTCTACAGCGCCAGGGAGTGGCACGCCATGCTCAAACTCCGGGCCGGGATCTTTGTCGTGGAGCAGGGTTGCCCCTATCTCGACCCCGACAGTAAAGATCCCCACTGCTGGCACCTGGAAGGTTTTCTCGATGGCACCCTGATCGCCGGAATGCGGATCGTTCCCCCGGGCGTGAGCTACGAAGAGGTCTCCATTGGCCGGGTGGTGGTGGCTAATGAGCATCGCGGGCAGGGGTTGGGCAGGGACCTGATGGTGCGTGGTATCGCCTGCAGCCGCAGCCTTTGGCCGGAAACAGGCATCCGCATCAGCGGGCAGGGTTACCTACAGGAGTTCTACCACAGCCTGGACTTCGTCACGGTGGATGGCCCGTACCTAGAAGACGACCTGCCTCACTTCGAAATGCTCCTCAGTTAACTGACGAGCGCCTCGCCACTCAAAAAATCAGGCGGCGCTTCGCGCTGCGCGCTTTCGCTCGTGCTCCAGAAGCAACTTCTTGCGCAGGCGAATGCTGTCTGGCGTGACCTCTACCAGTTCGTCATCTTCGATGAATTCCAGGGCCTGCTCGAGACTGTGTTTTACCGGGGGCGAGAGTATAAGCGCCTCATCCGTGCCTGACGCGCGCACGTTGGTGAGTTGTTTCGCCTTGGTGGGATTGACCACCAGATCGTTGCCGCGACTGTGCAGGCCCACAATCTGCCCTTCATAAACATCTTTGTTGGGATCGATGAAAAGCCGGCCTCGGTCCTGGAGACTGTAAAGCGCATAAGCCAGGGTCTTGCCCTTGACCATAGAGACCAGAACGCCGTTGACCCGGCCGCCCAGTTCAGCTTTTTTCACCGGCCCGTAGTGATCAAAGACATGGGTCATGATGCCGGAGCCCGACGTCAGGGTCAGGAACTGCGAACGAAAGCCTATCAGGCCCCGGGCAGGCACAATGAATTCGATTCGAACCCGGCCGCCGCCGTCGATGACGAGGTTCTTCATTTCTGCGCGGCGCAGGCCCAGCTCCTCCATGACACCACCCTGGTGCTCTGACTCGCAATCAATCACAAGATGCTCGTAGGGCTCGCAAAGCTGACCATCGATCTCCTTTTGGATGACCTCGGGTCGGGATACGCCGAGCTCAAAACCCTCACGACGCATGCTTTCGATCAACACCGACAAATGCAGTTCACCGCGGCCCGACACAGTGAACTTGTCAGGTGAGTCACCCTCTTCAACGCGGAGAGCCACGTTGTGGATGAGCTCCCGATCCAGCCGCTCCCGGATGTTGCGCGAGGTCACGTATTTCCCTTCCAGTCCGGCGAAGGGAGAGTCGTTCACCTGAAATGTCATGCTGACGGTAGGCTCATCGACAGACAGGGGGGGCAGCGGCTCTGGCCGCTCCGGGCTACACAATGTGTCAGATATGTTCAGTGCATCAATACCCGTGACGCACACGATGTCACCCGCCTGGGCTTCTCCAACTTCCACTCGCTCCAGGCCGTCATAACCCATGACCTGAAGCACCTTTCCGGAACGCTTCTCACCGTCCCGGTCAATAATGGTGACTGCCGTATTGGGTTTTACCGACCCGCGTGAGATGCGACCCACACCGATGACTCCCACGTAGCTACTGTAATCCAGTGCCGACACCTGAAGCTGCAGCGGTCCGGCAATATCGACTTCCGGCGGGGGAACCTGGTCCACAATGGTTTGGAACAAGGGCTCCATGTCATCCGCCATGGCCTCGTGTTCATCACCGGCAATACCGTTCAGGGCCGATGCGTAGATGATGGGGAAATCCAGTTGCTCTTCGGTCGCACCCAGTGTGTCAAACAGGTCGAAGACCTGGTCAACAACCCAATCGGGGCGGGCCCCCGGCCGGTCGACTTTATTGACAACCACAATGGGATTGAGACCCCGCTCAAAGGCCTTGGATGTGACAAAGCGCGTCTGGGGCATGGGGCCGTCAACCGCATCAACCAGCAGCAGCACCGAGTCGACCATCGACAGGACCCGTTCAACTTCTCCACCGAAGTCGGCGTGTCCGGGGGTGTCTACTATGTTGATACGATAGTCCTGCCAGCGAATGGCCGTGTTTTTCGCCAGGATGGTGATACCACGCTCTTTTTCCTGATCGTTGGAATCCATGATTCGCTCGGTCCCGGCAGACTTGCGGTCGAGCGTGCCCGACTGCTGCAGAAGGCAATCCACCAGGGTGGTCTTGCCATGGTCAACGTGGGCGATGATGGCGATGTTTCTCAGCTGGTTGATCACGCTGGGGAGTTCTCCGAGGTCTGGGGTTCAGGCGGCGCGGAGTCTAACAGAGGCTGTCGCGCTGAAGGTCTGCAATATTACGGCTCCCGGGGCGTTCAGGATCTTTGGCCGACGCAACCCCGGCGCACTTTATGCGTGCGTTTTGCGCACCAAAACCGTGCAATGCGCACTATACTGGTGCGGTTATTTTCAGGGGCCCTCTCTTCGGACTGCCATTTTCAAATTTTTTTCTCATACTAATCACATACTTAAAAAATTTTTGAACCAAAATGGCGCGCTGGCATATGCCTTGCTCTATCCCGTCAGGATGATTCATGGCATGGTGCATGCCCGATCATCAGGCCATAGGGGCTACGACGATGCCCCTTTTCGTTATTTCAAGGAGTTAGCCATGTCTGAGCGCACGCTCACTTTAATCAAGGACAACGATATTCGCTGGGTTGACCTACGCTTCACCGACACCAGGGGTAAAGAGCAGCACGTCTCCATCCCTGCCACCGAGGTGGATGAGGATTTCTTCGAGGAAGGCAAAATGTTTGATGGCTCATCCATTTCCGGATGGAAGGGCATCAATGAGTCCGACATGATTCTGATGCCCGACGATGCCAGCTCAATCATGGACCCATTCACTGACGACGCCACGGTCATCTTGCGCTGCGACATCATCGAGCCCACCACCATGCAGGGTTACGAACGCGATCCCCGTAGCGTGGCCAAGCGAGCGGAAGCGTATCTCGCTTCCACCGGCGTAGGCGATACCGCATTTTTTGGCCCTGAGCCCGAATTTTTTGTATTCGATGATGTGAAATGGCATGCCGATATGAGCGGTGCCGGCTACACCATCAACTCTGAGGAGGCCGCCTGGTCATCCTCCCACCAGTACGATGATGGCAATACCGGCCACCGACCGCGCGTCAAGGGCGGCTACTTTCCGGTACCGCCGGTCGATAGCCTCCACGACATCCGTGCGGCCATGTGCTCCGCCATGGAGCAGATGGGACTTGATGTCGAAGTGCACCACCACGAAGTAGGAACGGCGGGGCAGTGCGAGATCGGTATTCGGTTCAACACCTTGGTCAAGAAAGCTGACGAAGTGCAGATTCTCAAGTATTGCGTGCACAACGTAGCGCATGCCTACGGCAAGACCGCCACCTTCATGCCCAAACCCCTGGTTGGTGACAACGGTTCGGGTATGCACGTTCACCAGTCAGTCGCTAAAGACGGCGACAATACCTTTGCCGGTGACGGCTATGCCGGCCTGTCAGACACGGCGCTCTACTACATCGGCGGCATCATCAAACATGCCCGCGCCCTGAACGCCTTTGCCAATGCCTCCACCAACAGCTACAAGCGACTGGTACCCGGCTTTGAAGCCCCGGTCATGCTGGCCTA
>JAKMEU010000268.1 GCA_022425845.1 Luminiphilus sp.
CGACAGGCGGTCGGCTGTCCCGTATCCACTCGGCGGTCACCTTACCCACCCCACCCGCTGACTGAAGGCCGATTGAGTTAAGACCGGCTGCCACGAAACAGTTTGACAGTTCGGGCGCTTCCCCCAGGTGATAGCGCACATCCGGTGTAAAGCTCTCAGGCCCGCAGAAAAACTTTTGTATGCCCGCGCGCTCCAGGGCAGGCAGTCGCCTCATGGCGTCGTGGAGCACGGGTTCGAAGTGCTCGAAGTCGCCGGCGATTTCGTCAAAACAGAAGTCGTCTGCAATACCGTGTTCACCCCAGGGTTTCGCCTGGGGTTCAAAGGCACCGACCAACAGCTTGCCTGCATCATATTTGTAGTACGTGCAGGCGTTGTAGTCCCTGAGTACGGGCAGATCGGGATGCAACCCGTCTACTGATTCAAACAGCACATAGTAATGTTCGCAGGCATGCAGAGGCAGGGTGACGCCTACCGATGCGGCCAGGTCCCGGGACCACATGCCACCGCAGATCACCACATGGTTGGCCTCAATATCGCCGTTGGGCGTCCTGACGCCCGCGACCTTGTTGCCAGCGCGCAGCACTTCATCAACTCGGGTGTCGGTGAAAATTCGAGCGCCTCGACCCCGTGCGCCCTTGGCGAGAGCCTGGGTAATATCAACGGCGTTGGCATAGCCGTCGGATGGAATGTGGATGCCGCCATACAAATCCTCTGTCGTGATCAGGGGATATTTCTCTGCGATAGCGTCTACGCCCAGCACGTTGACCTCGAGCCCAAACACTTTGGCCATAGAGGCGCTGCGCTTTAGCTCCTCGAGGCGCTCTTCAGTGGAGGCAATGGATATCGAACCGCACTGCCGATACCCCGTGGCCTGTCCGGTCTCTGCCTCTAACTTTTTATAGAGCTCACTGGTGTAGCGGGCCAGCTTGGTCATATTGATGGAAGTGCGAAGTTGCCCGACGAGCCCTGCAGCGTGCCAGGTGGTGCCGCAGGTGAGCTCCTTGCGCTCTAGCAGGACCACGTCAGTGATGCCCAACTGTGTCAGGTGGTAGGCGACCGAGCAGCCAATGACGCCGCCACCGACGATGACAACTTCACAGCGATCAGGGAGCACCGGCATCAGCTGAGCAGCCTGGCATTATCGGGGTCGTAGGCGGGCTCCCCAAGCACCCGAGCCGGACACCGCGCATCCAGCAAGCCGACATCAAACGCCGAGCCGGGCTGTGCCTGTTCGTGCGGGACGTAACCAAAGCCAAGGCTTTTCTTTACGGTGTAACCGTATCCGCCCGATGTTGTTACTCCGATACAGTCTTCGCCCAGGAAGATGGGTTCGCCACCCCGCACATCAGAATCAGTGGCATCCACTTCGAAATACACCAGTTTAAGCGAGCCGGTGGGCTTGTTTTCAGTAGCCGATTTGCCGATAAAATCGGGTTTTGCCGAATTGTAAAAGCGAGCCATATCGGCATCGAGCATGTTGACCTCGTTGGTCAGTTCGCTGCCCCAGCCTCGATAAGCCTTTTCCATGCGCAAACTATTGAGCGCATAGAGCCCAAAATCGACAAGTCCATGGGGCTCCCCCGCCTGCGCAACCGCGTTATAGAGCGGGGCGAGGTCATCCATAGCGGGATGTAACTCCCAGCCCAGTTCGCCGGCGTAATTAATGCGTAATGCACGGGTGGGTATGCCGGCCACGTTGATTTCCTGGCTGGTGCGCCATCGGAAATTTTCGTTGTCCAGGGGCGCGTCAGTGAGCGAGGCCAAAACATCCCGGGATCGAGGGCCAACCAGCGCCAGAACGCCTCGTTCATCCGTAACGTTTTCAATAACGACCTGCTCGCCGATGATTATCTGCTGAACAAGGTGGTCCAGATCCCGAAGTTCCGCGCTGGCCGCTGATAAAAGATAGAAATGATCGTGGCTGATGCGTGTCACGGTCGCTTCACCCAGAATGCGTCCATTGCGGGACAGGAAGTGGGCGAGGGCAATACCTCCGTCTCGCTTGGGCATACGGTTGGCGAGTACCCGATTGAGAAATTGTTCGGCATCTGATCCCCGCACGTCGTACTTGGCGAAGCCCGTGAGGTCGATGACGCCGACGCCCTGTCGCACCGCGGCACATTCCTCTCCCACCGTTACAAATGTTGCATTCCTGCGATAACTGCAGTCTTCCTCCTGCCCGTTGGAGGCAAACCATTTGGGTCGCTCCCAGCCAAAGGTTTGGGTATGGATCGCACCTTTCTCCTTCAGTATTTCGTACAGGGGGCTGAGCCTGCATTCTCGGGCTGCGTCGAACTCCTCTCCGGGCAGCGGAGTGGCATAGGTCAAGCCGTAGTCCTGAAAGCCTTTGGCGCGCATGAAGTCGCGGTCGGCAAAGGTGCCAAAGCGTCTCGGGTCGAACCCGGTCATATTGATTTCGGAGTCCCCGTAGACCATCCATTGGGCCAGGTATTTACCGCAGCCAGCGCCCTGGGCGATGCCAAAAGAGGAGCCGCAGCAAAGCCAGAAGTTGGGAATTCCGGCCACGGGTCCAAGCAGGGGAGGGCCGTCCGCCGAGTGGGGAATAGCGCCGTTGACCACGCGCTTGATGCCGGCGTCCATCATGTTGGGCATGCAATGCATGGCGCGCTCCAGCCAGGGCATGATGCGGTCTAGGTCATCGGGGAACAGTTCGCTGTCAGAGGACCAGGGTGGTAGGCCGGTAGGCCCCCAGGCCTCGGTAATACCGCTGGATTCGTAGATACCAATCAAACCCGATTTTTGCTCTTGTCGGATGTAGGCCGAGGCGTAGGGATCACGCATGACCGGGAACTCTTCGTCGCGGTCGATGAAATCCTGAATAGCGCCGGTAACGATGTAGTGGTGTTCCATGTTGGCAATCGGAAGATCTGCGCCCACCATTTGCGCTACCTGACGGGCAAAGCTTCCCGCGGCATTAACCACGACTTCCGCCGTGACCTTGCCCTGCTCTGTGGTCACTTCCCAGTTTCCCGACGGGAGGAGGTTGATATCCAGCACCCGATTGTGGCGCACGATTCGAACACCGCTATCGGTTGCTCCCCGCGCCATGGCGTTGGTCAAACCTGAAGGGTCCGCGTGACCATCATCCAGTGTCCAGGCCCCCGCCAGAACACCGTCGATATCATAAAATGGATTGATTTCCTTAATCTTGGCCGGGTCGATGATCTCCATCCGGAAACCCACGTTGTCGGCAATTCCCTTCATGTAATGGAACCAGTCGAGGTCAGCCTGCTGCCGGGCAACCCGAATGCCTCCCGATGCGTGCCAGCTTACATACTGGCCCGTTTTCTCTTCGAGAGTGGGGTACAGCCGATTGCCGTAGTCATGGATTTTGGCCAGGTTGTAATTGCTGACCAGGCTGGGGCACTGACCTGCAGCATGCCAGGTGGAGCCCGACGTGAGCTCACCTTTTTCGATGAGCATGACGTCCGTTTCACCCTCTTCGGCAAGATGATAGGCGAGGGCTACACCCATGATGCCACCGCCGACGATAACAACCTTGGCTTGTGCATCCATGGCCGGACTTCCCCCTGCTTATTTTTGCTGAGGCTATCGTGGTTTTGTTGGAGGGGAAAGACCGTTTGGACAAATTAATTGACTGAATACGCCATCACCTGGCGCCGTGACAGGGGGCGCTTTCCGACATTCTATTCAGACCCAAAGTATGAGAGGTTTAAACGGGGTTTTAGGATTAACCGAGGTGCCAGAAAGTGGTCGCGGAACCCGAGATCATGGATGT
>JAKMEU010000270.1 GCA_022425845.1 Luminiphilus sp.
AATCGCTTACGACTGCGTAACAATACTAGCTGCTGCGCAGCATATCGTGATCACCCGCACCTCGCTACAAACGCTTAACGTTATGTAAACAAATTTATAAAAAAGAGGGGCAGCGCCTGAGCGCCCCGACTCATTTTGCTACCCAGCAGTGCCCCCGGAGACCCAGCACACTTTGCTCTCATTTCTTTTTCAGTAGGGCCTCTGCACGTGACTGCAAACGCTCGTGCCGGTCGAGGTCTGCATACCGGGACAGCCTATCGGCGGTTTCCCCCTCGCTACCGCCGCTCCCGCTTACCCTGGATTGCCCGCCCGAAGACGGGGCTGCAGACCCACCCCCTGTGCTGCCGGGCCTGAACTGCCAGAGCACAAAAAGCAGCGCCCCATACACAATGCAGATTTTAGCGGTGAGCGCATAAATCACGGTGGATGGATGCTCCCGGGCCAGATAGGCCTCAACATCGCCGTAGAGCAAGGCGGTTACCGCGGCAAAAAGCAGCACCGCAAGCGCGCGAAAGAGTTTGAATTTGTATTTGCCCAGAAACAAAAGCAGGGTGGAATACTTGATCAAGCGGAAAAACGACATGCTCAGATTCCTATATTGATCCCGAGCAGCAGGGCCGCAATACCAAAGCCCTTCCAACCAATGCCCGACCAGATTTCCTTTTCCTTTTCAGCTACAAGATACTCGAGCTCCTGCTCGCTGTAGCTGGACTCTTCACGGCCCGCATGAATCATATCCTGCCGAACCTTGGCAATGGCACGATTACGCAAGCGTTGGCGCACCAACCTTGGAGCGCGAACCTTTGCCTTAACCTCACTGTCCATGAGCCCACTCCCTTAAGCAGATATCGACTGTTGGTCCTCCACTTTACCATTACCGGCAAGAGGCCCCGGAGTGCCGTGCGCCCCGCCCTCACCATACCGCTGTCCTGGCCGCCACCCTGCCCGTGTAGAACCAAATGGAGGCGGCGTAAGGTATGCTCATGGTCAAGGTTGTTCAGGAGAATGCCCTGATGTCACAACGCCATCTCACAGCGGATGAAATCGCCGCGTTTGCCCGCGACGGTGTGGTAAAGGTAAAAGGCAGTATTGACCAGGACTGGATACAGCCCTTGCTCGATGTTGCCGAGGGACAGTTAAAGCACCCCAGCCCCTGGGTCAACGACGTCAACGCGGGAGCCAGTGAGAATCGCCTGTTCACCGATCGTTATCTATGGCGGCACAACGACGTGATCCATCGCTTTGTTCGTGAGTCGGGCTGTGCAAGGCTCGCCGCGCAGGCCATGCAAAGCCGGTCAGCCCGTTTTTATTTTGATCACCTGCTGGTTAAAAAAGTCCGGACCGAAGCCGTGACGCCCTGGCATCAGGACGCACCCTATTGGCCGTTCCGGGGCAAACAAATTGCCTCCATCTGGGTGACCCTGACGCCGGTTACGGTAGCCGGCAGTTCACTGGAGTTTGTTCGAGGCTCGCACCTTGACGATGTCTATTACCTTCCCGCTGTGTTTGGCGGCGAACAAAACCAGTCGGGGCAATGGGCTGCAGAGCAGAAAGGCGAGACCGTGCCGGATATTGAAGCCCAGCGCGAAGCCTACGATGTTGTTGGTTTCGACCTTGATCCGGGAGATGCACTGATCTTTTCCGCCTGGATTCTCCATGGTGCGCCGGGTAATGCGTCGACCCACCAGGACCGCGTCGCACTGTCTACACGATGGTTAGGCGATGATGTTACCTGGGATCCCCGGCCCGGCGTTGACCCCAGCGTGGACCCTGCGCATGTTGCCCTGGAGCAGGGAATGCCTGTCCGTGACAATGCTTTTTTTCCCGAAGTCTTTAATGCCGGTATCAGCCCGTAAATTGTGACGGCGTAAGGCCAGGCAACACGGCGCCTGCTGGGGCTTTTTGCACGAGGCTGTTGTCAGTCTGGGGAGACTCTTATCGTCGGGCGAGCCAAATAACACCCCAATAAATGAGCCAGGGCGCCAACAGCCAGGGCAGTTGCCCCTGAAAAGTGATGGTGCGGCCGTTGAACTCGAAGAGCAGTGGATTCCACCAGGGCCCGGTTGGCGCAAGGGGCGCCCAGGACAAGGGCTTACCCACCGCCAACTGGTCGTGGTAAAGGAACATTTCCACCGCTACGTTTTGACCTAACGCCCACAACATAAACACAGCGAAGGGACCCCAGTGCCAGGACTCAAACACCCGGGATTGTCGACCGGCGCTGCGCCACATCAACCACAGCCCAAACAGGGTGATGCTACCGGCATCGGCCAGGGAATTGAGCAGCCAATTAATGTGCATGGGAATGAACTGATTGAGCACGTCATGCCTGCGGACGTCCACCGGATCACCTGAAACCCAACCGTAGGTGAACCAGAGCTCCCAACCCAGGGCACAGAGAAGAAAGCTACCGAAATACGCTGCAGGAACCCAGGCCGGCAAGCGCCCACGTCGATAAAGCCACGGCACGACCACCAGGGGCAGCAGCGCGCTGGTATAGACAACGACAATGACGCGCAGAAGTTCCAGGGTCATAGCTTTACTCGATGGGTTGCGCGGAGGAACGCTTTACGAAAAATGGGACAGCTCGAAGGACACTACAACCGTGCCACAACTTTGATCTCAACCTTGAGCCTGGGATCGACGAGCGCCGGAGTGCCTACCAGCGTTTGGCAGACCTCGGGCTTTTTGCCGTAGGCCGCTTCCCGCACTGAGAATACCGCCGGGACGTTCGCCATACAGTCCTGCATATCAGTGACGAAGAAGGTCTCATCGACAATGTTATCCATCGTCGCGCCAAAGTGAGCCAGTACCCCGGCAATATTCTGGTAAGCAGTTTCCACCTGCGCCGCCAGATCAGCAGGGACCTCCCCGGTATCTGTCATGCCGACCTGACCCGCAAGATGCAGGGTATTGTCTACCCTGACGCCCTGGCAGAAAAAGTCAGCGTAGGGCCCCGATTTGTGCAGTTCTTTCTCAACAGCCATCGTTAGATTTCCTTTTATTCAACTGAGTTGTGCGCTGGTACAGCGCGTAGCGCTTTGCCCACTATCGATTCTCGTCAGCAGGCCGGCGTTAGACCGTAAGCTGCCCTGTACCCATTGGCCCTGAATCCGACATCGATTCACCGATAGCCGCATGCTACTGAATGGGCATGCAGCATGCCATGGGCCGTCGTCGGCATGCCTCACACGGTCTAGAGCATGCCGCCCAGTGCAACACAGGGTATCTGGCACAAGGCACTGCTCTCAAGGCGAGATGACTGCGCAGGAAAGCGGCAACTCGACCCAGGACCCTTTTAATAAAGACCCTGGCCATGCAAACTGACGCTTCCCTTCCAAAATTGCACCCGAAGGCGGTTTTGGTGTGTTTCTAAATTTGCTGGCCCTCGCTGAAACTGAACCAACAATGACACGATCTGCTGCATTGGCCCTAGCCGCAATTCTCTTTTCCATCGGGGCATGGGCGGTTGATTCCGACGTGGATACCGAAGTCCGCCAACTCCTTGCACGGGTGGCCGCCAGCGGATGTGAGTTTGAGCGGAACGGGAGCCTGCACGCTTCTGCCGATGCGGCAGACCATCTGATGCTCAAATACAGACGCGGTTCCCGCTATGTGGAAACCACGGAGGACTTTATTGATCGCCTCGCATCGGAGAGTTCGTGGACGGGCAACCCCTACCACGTCACCTGCGAGGGTAAGGAAGTCACAAGTAACGAGTGGCTTCACTCTCAACTGGAGGCCCTGCGCAAAACAACACAATCTCCCCAGGCAGCAAACCCGGAACAGAAGGCACTGTCAGGCGACACTTTGAAGCCAGATTAAACGGCCGGCGATGTTACTCCTGCGGCACCCAGCAGCAACGCCTTTTCACCTGTTAGCAGCAGTCCAACCCTTGGCCAGAGGGTGGCAGGTCGAACAGCTGACAAGCGGTGTTTAGCCCTTGGGCACGTATATGAGCGTTCCATCGGCAAGACGATCAACGGCGCAGGATGCCAGGTGTTCATCAGAGAGTTTTGTGTAGTACGCATGGAGGCTGGAAGCCGCCGCTTCGTCCTCGAACTCCTCCAGAGCCAGATACCACTCATACCAGCCCTCACAGGCTCGCCTGCGATTCTCGTAGGTAGGTTCACTTTTGGCTATCTGCAGGAGCTTTACGTACTGCGCATCGGCCTGATTGAATGCTTCTTTGCTTCCCTGCTCTGAGGCGCAAGCGGCCACGAACAGCATTATTGTTATCGCAACGACCCTCATCGGATACCCTCCTTGGTATGTCCGGGGACGCGCAGTCTAGCAGACCCCTCAGCAACTACATAGCGCCGCTGTCGGGTCGCTGGACGCCAATTCATCGCCCGATATCCCGGGAAAACCGACCAGCCTCCCCGTCGGCACGACAGCCCACATGGGGCATGGGCTCGCAGCTGGGGGGCCGCTTCGACCCCAGAGCCCTGCCTTCATTTCCCGCGCAGGAGTATGACAAGCAGATAAGCCACTGGAATCAGGCTGGCCAGCCAGGACAGCAGTCCCAGGCCTACCTGCTGCACGACAAGCACCGGAATGGCGAACAGGAGGGCAAAAACCATCAGGTGATAGAAACCGTTCTTCATTGGATCCAACCGCTTGCTGTGCTGCCCTAATTTACCATTGTACAAAGTCGGGTGGTGCGTCGTTGAAATCCGCCGTTTCCCCATCGAGGACGGGCTCCCCGACGCAGTCTACCTGGCACCCAACCCTTTCCCGTAGCACAAACCCCGAACAAAGGTTTATCATGATGAGCTTCTGTATCGGGGTACGCGTTGATTACGCTGCCCAGCGGCGCAATGCCCGGCAGAGGGATTACATGGAGTAATCAGAAAGACTCAGGGAGAGAGCAATGATGATTTTTCTAGGTATCTTACTCATAGCGCTGGGCGTGGGCTTTACCGTCTGGATGGCTATCGAGAATCGCAAGATGCGCGAATGGGAAGGCTAAAACCCCTGATCGTATAGCTGCGGCGCCCGCTCGGTAGCCACGAGACTGGCCAAGCTGAAGAACGGCCCTATTCGCGAGACCGCGAGGCGGCATTTATCAACAGGTAAGCAAATACTCAGAGTGCTTGCAGTGGGGTTCTTGTAGTGGGGCTGTTACTGGCCTGGATACAAGCGATGGTGCCGGCGGTTGGAGTCGGGGTAAACAGCCGCAGCGCCTCTGTAGTGTCAACGTAACCTTTGCCTTAGACCACACCATAGCCGCCCGAACACACAGGGCACACGCCAACTGAAGGGAATCGACATGAGCCAGAAACTAATTACCACGGCAATGCACTGGGGCTGGAAGGTTTCGTTCGTGCTCTCTGTCGTCTGGCTCATGAATTGGGTGCTGAAAGCGCTGCATGATCTGGGTAGCGAGAGGTATCAGGGGCTGAACGCTGACATCCTTCAACTTGGCCTTATTCCCTTGGGCCTGTGGCTTACAGTGCGCTGGCTCGCTCTGAAGTGAGGCAGGGAGGCCTGTTGGGGATCCCCTCCGGCACTACTCGACAAACCGCTGGGTGATGTTTCTTACGGCTTCAAGGCGCGAGGCGATTAGGGTGGCTTTGAAAGGCAGAGGCCCTGAAAGCCACATATCTCGTAGCTAAAATTAAGCATTGGTGCCGGAGATAGGAGTCGAACCTACGACCTTCTCATTACGAATGAGCTGCTCTACCAACTGAGCTACACCGGCACGGGTCGCGCATGGTAAGGATTTCTTGGGCGAGTCTCAAGACCCTGACGACGCCCGGTCACGAGCGCGCGCTCACGAATAAACAACGGCCTGCCTCAAGGCGGCTCGCATCGGGGCCCGACCTCAGGGCGACATGACCAGTTTGGGCTGCCGGTCTGCCCTGTAAATACCCCAGTGCTTCTCGGGCTCCATGGGGTGGTCAGAGCCCTTCCAGTTTTCGTCAAAAGCCTCAAACAGATACACCAGAATTCTCTCCTCGGCCGCCCATCGCAGCAATTCCTGGACATACTGTTTCTGATAGGTTTCACCGGCATTCTCTGCAGGTATACCCCGCCCGTTGGATGCAGTCGCCCAACCGGCCTCCGTAATAATGATCTGCTTGTCAGGATGACGCCGACGCACTGATTCATAATTTTCCTGTGTGAAAGCCAGGGCGTCATCGACCGTCTTGTACTCCCAAACCGGATAGGTGTGAATTGAGATCAGGTCTACATGGGGAACGAGCGCATCCAGCTGCCCCAACCAGGGCACATAGTTTTCGCAGAAGGTGACCGGTTGACTGATGTGCGCCTTGAGGTAGCGCACATAATCAATAACAGACTGTGTCGGTACCAAATGGTCGGTCCAGTCCACCGTTGCCTCATTACCCGCCGACACCACATCTACAATGTGCGGATACCTGTTTGCCCAAAGCGCTGCCCGCGTCATTTCCTCGCGGTTGCGCAGCGAATTTTGCGTTAGGTCAGCGGCGGAGTATTCACCGCCCCAAGGACAATTTGGGTTGTTCTTCTCAGCCCCAATGTAGGCACCCAGCATGACTTTAAATCGATAACCCTGCTCGTCGATGACCTGCAGAACCCGCTCGGTATGGAGGTCGCAGGCATACAGACGCAGGGCATCCCAACGGGTGTGCAGCAAGGCAAGGTCGCTCGCGATCTCTTCCTTGGACGGGTAAATCCCGGCATCAGGGCTTTGACCGTCCCTGAAACCCGAGTAACAAATGGCAGACCTATAATCGAGCCGCGCGCCGGAGGTCATGATACGAGGGCATATTTGAATTGCTCATCTTTGTCCCACAGTCCCCAGTGAGCACCGACATCGCCTTCACCGCCCTCACCAGCCACCTTCCACGCCTCGTCGAAGGAGGAAAAATAGAACATTTCTATCCCTTCACTGGCAGCCCATTCCATAGCACGCAGGAAGTACAGGTAAGCCCCCTGGGGGGAAGACTCGGCGCCGTAGAAACTGCCGCCGGCGCTGGGCCAGCCCGTCTCCGAAATAATGACGCGCTTGCCCTCAGCGACCCGCTGCACCCGGCGATACATGTCCTGCATATAAAGAATCGCATAGGGATGGGCGCAGCCCTCCCAGAAGGGGTAACAATTGGTCAACAACACGTCACAGGCTTCGGTGATCTTCGGCCGATCTTCGAACTCGTAATAGGCGTCGACATAGCCCATGGGAATCTCGCTAGGCAATCGCGCTCGCACCTCACTCATAAAATCCAGCAGCTGCTGCTCTTCCAGATCTCCACGGTACAAAGCCTCGTTACCGACGGCAGCAACGTCCACACTGCCCTGCTCGGCGAGGGCGATGAGGTTTTCAATTTCCAGCCGATTTTTATCCTGATCCTTCCCCAGCCAAGCCCCCACCAGGGTGTTCAGGCCCTGCTCTTTGGCAACCCGGGGAATAAGATCATGACCTTGCGAAGTCGAAAATGAGCGAATCCAATTAAAGCGACGCGCCAAAACCACCATCCGACGCTCTATCTGTTCACGCGACAACACATCACCCGGCTTCTGTCCTTCACCATAGGCGCTGAAGGAGATGCCATGCATTTTTTGCTCGAACAACAACTGCAACCGCTCGTCGAGGGTAAGTTGCTCGACGGGCGTGCTGGAAGGATTCAGTAAATAGTGGTGTTTGCCTGCGCGTATCGACATCGTGGGCCCTTAAAAAATGTCCGGTAAGTTCGCTGTTGTGAAATGGTACGCAGTACGACACTTTTTAATAGCCGGAATACGATAAGGCGCGCGTTTTCGTGGATAAGCCGGAACGGTTAACGTATCGACAAATTCCTCGGTGACATAGGATAACCATCGCTGGATAGAGGTAAGACCTTTGCGAGACAAAACTGCGCGCCTCTTTATCCCTTTGCCCCGGTCAATGGAAATACCAGGGCATTGATCTTCAGATAGCGGCCGTAGTTTCACGCCAGAACGTGTCTCGCCAATAGACGAATAAACAAAGAAAAGGTCACATGACAAGCAAATCAGTATTCCTGGGCGCAAGCCCACTGACGTCTGCGAGCAAGCCGGTTGCCGGATCTTATGTGTCCCGCTACGGCGAGGTGTTCTACCGCATTGAGAATTTCAGCCACATGGATGACTTCTTCATCAGTGTGGTGAGCGATTCAAACCACTGGCTGTTTATCTCGACGAAGGGCGGCCTGTCTGCGGGAAGAACCGATTGTGACAGTGCATTGTTTCCCTATTACACCGAAGACAAAATCAGGGACCAGTCTGGAACTACGGGCAGTCGCACCGTGGTTCTGGTGGAGACCCATGACCGACAGCTGCTTTGGGAGCCCTTTGCGCCCCTGCACCACCGTATCTACGATGTCACCCGTACCCTCTACAAAAATGTGCTGGGGGACAAACTGATATTTGAGGAAACCAACCACGACCTCAATCTCCGCTTTACCTACATGTGGGCGACATCGGACCGCTACGGCTTCGTAAAGGAATCCCGATTGGAGAACACGGGCACGACCCACCAGCGCCTGCGCATTCTCGACGGCATTGAAAACGTACTACCCTATGGCGTGCTGGCCGGCACACAAAACGAACTCAGCTGCCTGGTCGACGCCTATAAAAAGAACGAGCGGATTGCCGGCTCTTCACTGGCCATCTATGCCATGAGCTCCATATTGTCGGATAAAGCTGAGCCCAGTGAAGCGCTCTCCGCGACCACAGTGTGGTCTTATGGCACTCAGGCATCACAGTATCTGCTGAGCTCTATCCAGCTCGATGCCTTCCGGCGAGGCGAACCGGTTACTGATGAAGATGAAATCCTCGGGCGCCCCGGTGCTTATTTCGTCCATCAGGAACTGGAACTGGCCGGGGACAGCCGCGCCGACTGGGGGATTGTCGCCGACGTCAACCAGGGGCCTGCCGCAGTGCGGGATAGACTGACCGGCCTACAGAGTGACGATCAACTGCAAAGTCGTGTAGTCGCTGACATCGCCCTGGGCAGTGAAAACCTGAAACGGCTGGTCGCCACGGCCGACGGTCTACAGGTCTCAGGCGATAGGCTCACCGCGAATCACCACGCCTCGAACGTGCTGTTCAATATAATGCGCGGCGGAATTTTTGAAGATAATTACGCTATCAGTAAACAAGACCTACAGGGCTTTTGTCGCGCCTGGAACCCGTCGGTAACGGCAACCCACGCCGGCTTTTTTGACAGTTTAGCCACGACCCTGACCTACCACGAACTCAGCGACGCACTGGACAGCACTGATAGCCCGCAGCTGGAACGCCTGTGCCGGGAGTATCTACCTCTGACCTTCAGCCGACGTCATGGCGATCCCTCCAGGCCCTGGAATCGATTCACCATTGAGGTCAAGGACGCCAAAGGCAACAAGCGGCTCAGCTACGAAGGTAACTGGCGCGATATCTTCCAGAATTGGGAAGCACTGATCACCTCGGTGCCCTGTTTTGGCGCCAACATGGTGGCGAAATTTCTGAACGCAACAACCCCTGACGGTTACAACCCCTACCGCATAACCCGTCAGGGCATCGACTGGGAGCGTCCGGAGCCCGAGAACCCCTGGGCCAACATCGGGTACTGGGGTGATCACCAGCTCATCTACCTGTCGAAACTCATTGAGCAGACCGTCGCACATAACCCTGAAGCGATCACATCGATGATGGCACGCGAGGTCTTTGCCTATGCCAACGTTCCCTACCGCATCAAACCCTACGCCGATATCCTCGCCAACCCCTACGACACGATTGTTTTCGACACCGCCCTGGACACCGCAATTGAACAGCGTGTCGATACCATGGGGGCTGATGGCCGTTTGCTGCTGACCTCCCAAAACGACGTCTACCAGGTCAATCTCGTCGAGAAGCTGCTGGTCACCCTGCTGGCTAAAATCGTGAACTTTGTTCCGGATGCCGGCATTTGGATGAACACCCAACGTCCGGAATGGAACGACGCCAACAACGCCCTTGTTGGCACCGGCGTCTCCGTTGTCACCCTCTGCTATCTGCACCGGTTCCTCCAACAGGTTATTCCGTTACTCGGCAACGCAGCAGAAGCTGAGATCGTTGTTTCAGCAGAAGTGGCAGCCCTGTTTGACTCGGTCTCTGACGTGTTGGGGCAACATGCCGAGCCGCTCACCAGCGGGCCGGTGACAGACGCTACTCGTAAACATGTCATGGATAGTCTGGGGCTCGCGGCAGAGCACTACCGAGAGGCCGTTTATAACGATGGCTTCAGCGGAGGAAAAGGCAAGATTGCGGTCGCGTCCCTGCTCGCTTTTTTGCATCAGGCCACCGACATCAGTGCCACGAGCATCCGCAACAATCAAGATGAGAACGGCCTATTTCACGCCTACAACCGCATTGAGGTAACCGACACCGGCGTGGGGATCCGCCGCCTCTATGAAATGCTGGAAGGACAGGTTGCCGTGCTCAGCACCGACGTGCTCACCCCGGACGACGCCCTGGCTCTGTTGGGTCGTTTGAGAACCTCCTCGCTGTATACCGAGCGCCAGCACTCTTACCTGCTCTACCCTAATCGTAAACTGCCGGCTTTTATCGATCGCAACATAATTCCCGGCCACGTTATCGAACAATCATCACTGCTCTCGACGCTGAAATCGGCTGGGGACGATCAACTCATCGAATGCGACGCTAAGGGTAACGCCTATTTTTCCGGTCGCTTCACCAACACGGCGGCGGTGAGTGCTGCGCTGAGCCTGCTCGCAAGGCAGGGATTTGAGAACGAGGTGGCAGCGGAGCGCGGGCCCATCGAAGCGCTGTTTTCTGACCTGTTTGACTGCGCCAATTTCACGGGCCGTTCGGGGGGCATGTACGCCTATGAAGGCCTGGGTTCGATCTACTGGCACATGGTCTCGAAACTCCTGCTGGCCGTAATGGATACAATTCGTCATGCCGAAGACCTGGGATGTTCTGCGGAGACCCTCCATGGGTTGTATGCCGCTTATTATGACGTCCGTGAGGGTATTGGTTTCAACAAGACGCCTGATGTCTATGGCGCCTTCCCCACC
>JAKMEU010000305.1 GCA_022425845.1 Luminiphilus sp.
GGCAGCAGCCATGCAGAATTACTTCATCGCCTGAGCAAACAGGTGCCGCAGCTCACCTGGCGGGAAGTCCAGGCAGGTGACACGCTGGAACTCATGCAGTTGGTCACGCTGAAAAAAGCCGAACTCGCTGTGATTGATTCAGCAGAATTCAAAATCCAGCAGCAGCTCTATCCTCGCCTTGTGGCAGCCCTTGACCTCGAGTCAGAAGAATCTGTGGCCTGGCACCTGCCCAACACAGAGAAAGCGGCGACCCTGCTGAATGAAATCAACACGTTCCTGGCTGAGGCTCGACAGACGGGTGTACTGGAAACCGTTCGGGAACGTCACTTTGGCACCGCCAAGTTCTCGTCCCGGGTGGGCGCTTTCACCTTCAGCCGCCGGGTGGGCAGTCTGCTCCCCCAGTGGCAGCCAATGATTGAGTCAGTGGCCGCCGAGTATCAAATGGATTGGCGACTCCTCGCAGCGGTCTCATACCAGGAGTCCCATTGGGACCCCGACGCCAGATCCCGCACGGGTGTGGAAGGCATGATGATGATCACCCGCGCCACCGCATCGGAATTGGGCGTGACCGATCGTCTTGATCCCCTCCAGAGTCTGCGGGGTGGTGCGCGATTTATTCGCAACCTGCTGCGACGCCTGCCACCGGATATCGAGGAACCTCACCGGCTTTGGATGGCACTGGCGGCGTATAATATTGGCCTTGGGCATCTGGAAGATGCGCGAATTCTTGCTGAAAAGCGCGGTTTGGATCCGCACTTGTGGCCGGACATCCGCTCCCAACTGCCCGACCTGCAGAATCCCGACATTTACCCCACGACCCGCTTTGGCTTTGCTCGGGGGGCCGAGGCAGTCACTTACGTCGATAACATTCGCCAATACTACTCGACGCTTCAGCTCAAGGCGCTGACAGAGGATCGTATTCAACCTCCCATCGACGTAACCGAGCTATTCAACTCATCCACAGAGTTTGCGCTGCCGCTGGCACTCTAAGCCTCGATGCCTCTGCCCCCGGGTTCATTCTGCTGGAACATTGGCGTAATAGTGCCAGCACAATAGGGCCAGTGAGCTCCTGTAGGGCGTGAAAGGTTCTGCAAGTTGCCCAGTCTCACCCGGTGTAGGTCGCGACGACAAACCCATGAGCCGCCCAAACCCAACCCGAACAGCGAGATCACCCACGGGCCAGATATCGGTGCGGCCCAGGGAAAACATCAGGTACATCTGTGCCGACCAAACGCCAAAACCATGCACCGCGGTAATGCGATCCAACACCTCGTCATCGGACATCAGGGGCAACTCGTCCAGAGGCAGATCACCCGTCAGCACGGCGTCGGCCAGGCTTTTGAGGTACGTCACTTTCTGTCGCGACAACCCGGCGCCGCGCAACGTGTCCACCCCTGAAGCCGCGATACTGCGAGGCTCCAAACGACCGTCCAGCGTGGCCACCAAGCGCGCTGTAATAGCCTCTGCAGCCCGTGTGGAGACCTGTTGCCCTACAACGATTCGCGCGAGGGATTCAAAGCCATGCGACCGCTCTCGCGCTTCGGGAACACCCACCCGGGTAAGCGCGGCGGCAATACGCTCATCCCGCTCTGCGGATATACCCAGCGCTCTGGCGATATGGCGCTTGTTCAGCCGGTACTTGGACACGGGTTTCATGCAGGACCTACCCAGATGTAGCAAATGCGTGAAGAGATGTAACACAGAAAACAGCTGTCAGACAGGACGCCAGACCCGACACCTGCCCTCGCATCGCAGCAGACACCCCTCGGGTCATCCCAGGCGCTAGATACTGCCACCTCGCCGCTGACTGAAAAAGTTCTTCAATAGCGCTGCCGAATCGTTGGCCAGCAGCCCATCTGACCACGCCACACGGTGGTTCAACGCCGGGTTATCCAAGGCTTGTCCCGTGCTGACCACGGCCCCCGCTTTGGGCTCCCGAGCGGCAAATACGAGACGCTCTACCCGGGCGTGGACCATTGCACCGCAGCACATGGTGCAGGGTTCGAGGGTGACATACAGGGT
>JAKMEU010000311.1 GCA_022425845.1 Luminiphilus sp.
CCGGAGGTCAGCCTGATAAAAAACCGCCTCCCGCTCTGCCCCTGCGATGGGCTGGTCTGGCAGCTGGCGACCGCAGGCTACGACGTGGGCCCCCTCATCCAGGAAAGCCGCGCAAATCGCCCGGCCAATGTGGCCCGCCCCTCCGGTCACAATCACAACCTTTCCGTCGTATTCCTTCATCTGCTTATCCCCGGGTTACTACTCCCACCCTCGCAACAAACACCGAGGGCAACATCGTCTGAATCGACGACACGGTTATTTGCGCACATTCCGTTAAGGCGCCAGTATCAGGTTCTGCAGCGAAGCCAGCAAGCCCGCCGCGACTGAAACAACCCACAGCGCCAAGAATACGACGTCGCCGCCACAGAACTCAGGAAGCCAAATCATGTCGACTACACTCGTCAATCATCCTCAGGACCTGCTGGACATGGTGGGCCAGCAATTGGGGCCCACATCGGCGCTGACCGTCACTCAGGAGCGCATTGATCAGTTCGCCGAGGCCACGGGCGATCACCAGTGGATTCATGTCGATCCCGTCCGGGCCGCTGAGGGGCCTTTTGGAAAAACCATCGCCCACGGCTATCTCACCCTGTCGCTGGCCAATTGCTTTTTACCGGAGTTGATTCGGGTGGATAACGTTTCTATGGGGGTCAATTACGGAACGGAGAAAATCCGCTTTCCTGCCCCCGTGCCGGTGGAATCCCGTATCAGCGCAACCGGTGAAATCGTGGCTGTCGAGGAAAACAAGGGCGGCTACAAAGCGACAATACGAGTCACGATCGGCGCAGAAGGGGCCGACCGACCCGCCTGTATCGTTGATACCATTTCCATCTTCTACCCCTGACAAAATCTCACCACCAGAGACCTCTGTCTCACCTCAAAACGGGCCGGGCTACGCAGGACCTCGATGGCAGTGAAACCGCGAAGGGTTAGACCTTGAAAACCCGCCTCGCATTTTCCCGGAGGAACTTTGGCCACACCTCGTCCCGGAACGGCACCTCGGGCATATCTGAAAAAATTCTTTCGAGGGATAACCCCATAGGAAAATAGCCGGCATACATAATCTTGTCAGCGCCGCGGGTGTTCGCAAAATTGACGATGTCCTTTGGGTAGTGCTTGGGTGCGAACGCGCTGGTCATATAGAAGAGATTTTCATACTTGAGCATGAGCTTCCACGCCAGATCGGTCCAGGGTTCAGCACCGTGCTTCATCACCACCTTCAGCTCGGGAAAAAACCAGCAGATCTCGTCAAGATGCTCCACTTTCTGGGGTTCCATCGGAATCCTTGGGCCGGGAACGCCCACGCAGGGACAAAACGGAATATCGAGGTCGATGCAAGTGACAAAGATGGGATACCACTTCTTATCGGCCAGTGACACCTGAGGGCACAGACCGGCGGGGAATGCATTGACCGACTTGATATCGTACGCCTCCTTGAGTCGCCGAATCTTACGCACCTCTTCCATGCCGTTATTGGGATTGCAGTCGTAGGAAGCAAAGAACCGATCGGGATGTTTTGTTACCGCCTCGTTCTGGGTTTCATATTGCCCCTCATCCACTCCCAGCATCGCTTTCTCGATATTGAACTCATCCATTTTATCGAGGGTATAGGCTATGTAATCGTCGCGCTTGCCCACTTTGGGCAAGTCTTTGAACATGTATTGAGCTGGCATCTTGAACATCTGCCGACTCTGCTCATCCATCAACAGCGGGCGAATAAAGTCATAGAAATTTGAGGTGTCGTCGTTGGGCACCGCAAGCATCAGATCGATAATCGGTACATCCGTGGGCATGGGCATAGTGTTTTCCTCGGTACCAGCAGGTAGTGGGCATTGCAAATAGTCTGCAGTGAAAGTGTAGGCCAACCCGCTCCTCAGCATACAGCGCTTGATGGCGCACGGCATCTGCGGCGCAGCTCATTATCCCAAAGCCAACACCTTATCCGGCCAGTACGACGAATAGAGGGCAACCCAACGTGATCGGGTCTTCAGCCTCCCAAAGCCAGCGTGGGGTAATCGGTATAACCAGGCGCGCCCTCTCCGGCATAAATTGTTCGCTTGTCCAGAGCGTTCAGCGGCGCATCGCTGGCAAAGCGCGTCACCAAGTCGGGGTTGGCGATATAGGCGCGGCCGAAGGACACCGCATCAACACGCTGATCTGCAATGAAAGCCTCCGCTTCTGCCGCGTTAAAACTGTCGCTACCAATCAGCGCGCCTGAGAAGTGCCGTCGTGTGAGCATCAGGCTGTCGATCCCCGTGGACGGCATACGAATGGCGTGTACCCAGGCGATGCCCAATCGATCAGCAAGCGCCAGCAACGCCGCATAAGTCTCCAGTGGGTTGGCATCGATATGATCGTTGTAAGGGTTACCGGGAGAAATTCTCAAGCCAACGCGCCCCGGCCCGGTTTCAGAGATGATCGCCGACAGTGCTTCTTCGACAAAGCGCAGTCGGTTGTCGAGACAGCCCCCGTAATCATCCTCGCGCTGGTTGCTACCCGTCGCCAAAAACTGCGCGGGTAAATAGCCCGAGGCACAGTGCAACTCTACCGCGTCAAATCCAGCCTTTAGCGCACGCGCCGCAGCCTGTCGATAGTCATCCACGACCGAGGCAATGTCGTCAGCGGTCATGGTGTCGGGCACCGGCATTGGCATCATCCCGGATTCGGTAAAGATTTCCGCCGCAGCTGCTATTGCCGAGGGGGCCAGGAAACGGGCGCCCTCTGCTTTGTTAAGCGCATGACCCACGCGCCCACAGTGCATCAATTGGCAGGCAATGAGGCCACCCCGCTCATGGACCGCTTCGGTTACCGCGGACCAAGCGGCCACATGATGATCATTGTAGAGGCCAGGCGTGCGGTTATAGCCCTTGCCATCGGCAGAGGGGTGCACGCCCTCGGTCACAATGAGGCCTGCGTCAGCCCGCTGCCCGTAATAGTCAACCTGCAACGATGACACCGCATCATCGACCTGCCTTGCCCTGCTGCGGGTCATGGGGGCCATCACGATACGATTGCGCATCGTCAGGTCTCCCAGGGCCAGTGGCGAATACAAATGGCTGTACTTCATAGCGTGGCGCTCCTGAGTTGAAGGCGCAGTGGCTAGCGGGTTCGAATGCTGGGGTCGGCGCTACCCCCACGCATGGTCGCAAGAAACTGCTCAAGGGGCGCTGGAGGCGCTACCGTGGGAAGGGCTTCCGAGGGGGGTTCAGCCCAAAAGCTCTGCCAGCTTGGAAACAGGCTATGGAACGCACCCTCATAACGATCACGATCAGGCCATCGCATTTTATTGTCGCCACAGGGTGGCTTATTCAGGTCCGTGGCGTACCAATAGCAGGGTAAACGTCGGCGGAAATACCATCGCCCCGCTACCCGTTCATAATGGTCCCAGTAGAGCATCTGCATGATCACCCACTCGCAGCCCCCGTCTTCCGTTGGGGTCTCGTGCTCATTTTTGCTGTAGACGACGCCCACGGCCCGATCAGGGCCCTCAAATTCGATAATGTGGTTGCCAATGTGATGCGCCGTCCCGGTAAATTGCACTCGCAGGGTCTCATCCATCCACTGCTTGAAATGAGCGCGACCCTCCTTGTCCCGTCCGATACGAATGTCTTCGGGAAACAGGTTAACCAGCGCATCAAGGTCACGCATATCGAGGGCCAATGCATATTTCGCAGCCAGTTGCCGGATAGCATCGAGGGATTCGAGCCGATCAAGCCGTTCCAATACGCTCTCCTGGGTCATACAACCTCCCTGTTGGCCACTGCGTTGCCCGCTACACGGCCTGAGAAGGTCGCGTCGCCAACGGAACTTCCCGAGGCATAGCCGTCTCCGCGCCGGGGAACGCCGCAGGCTGTGCGACCCGCGGCGTACAGACCGGGAATGTTATCCCCTGCCACGGAATGCACTGCGCCCTCCACTGTTGTGTCAAGGCCACCCAGGGTAAAGCAAGGAAAAAAGGCCCCAGCACCCGGCGTGCAATCGAGGGCGACATACGGGGCTTCAATCGGTTTCAGCCAGGCTGCGTCTTTATGGAAAAGGGAATCTGCTTCAGCGTCCACATCCTGGTTGTAACGGGCCAGGGTAAGCTCCAGTTGGCCAGGCGGAAGCTTCAGCTCTGATACCAACTCGTCAAGCGTTTCGCCGGTTGCCGCCACCGGCGCCTGCAACCAACTCTCGGTTTCGTAGTTGCCATAGTCATCAACATTGAGCACCAGGTAGACAGGAAAAGTCTGGTCGACCAGAAAGCTGCCAATGCGGCCGTGGTAAGCATCCTCATTGACAAATCGCTGACCCTGCCCGTTGACAAAGATACCGTAAGTCAGCGTTGCCGGAGGATAAAAAGGCAGACTTAGAAAGCCCTCGTGCATATTGATGGCCCGACCCCCCACACTCAGCCCCATCTGGATACCACTGCCGGTATCGTTGGGATTGCCTATGGGGGTTTTGTTATCGAGGAATTGGGGACAATAGGCCTGCACCATCGTCTCATTCATGATGAATCCCCCGGCGCATAGAACGACGCCCTTTCGGGCACGAAACGCCCGCTCTTCCATGTCCTGCCGCACCGTTAACCCGACAACCTGCTGCTGGGGGCCATGCTGGTCCACAATGAGGTTCAGTGCGCGGGTGTCGTAGTGGACATCGACGTCCCGCTTTTCCACTTGCTCGAGAAGAATACGTGTAAGCAGCGGCCCGCCATTGTCACCCTCCACCTCCAGGTTGTGTCCTCGAGGCGCCGGCTTGTAGCGGGCACTGTAGGGCCAGGCTTTTTCGCTGCCCGTGTAGAGCAGGCAGTCATCGGTGAGCGCCATCATTGCGCGCTCTTTAAGCTCTGTAGGCTTGAAGGGCACCCCCAGTGACATCAACCAATCGAGATGCGCTGCCCCACCCTCTGCGTAAGCCCTGACTTTGCCAGGATCAGCCTGTGGACCGTTGCTGTCCATCAGATACCCGTACACATCATCGATACTGTCGTCATAGCCCACAGCCTTTTGGATCGCCGTGCCACCTCCAAGATAAATCTCGGCTGATGACAGCGCCGTCGAACCACCTGAAGCGGACGCAGCCTCGATAATCGTCACCCTTGCGCCGGCATCGGATGCGGCGATAGCGGCACAGGCGCCCGCCCCACCAAAGCCGACAATCACGACATCGGTATCGCCATGCCAGGAGGAAACTTCAGAGGCCAGCACGGGGGCAAAGGGCATGATCAGTGACTCGTTATTTGATCAGAGATTAGGGTCACAGTAGCCGCTTGCAGCGCCTCGATCAGCCTCCGTTTGGACGATGGTATGCGGTTGCGCGCAACAGCAAGTCACGCCACCCTGCGCGCCTCTACACACGCCGCGAGGTAAAGGCCATGACGTGGTACACCGGTGACCCTGTTTACGACACACTGCTGCTCATTGGTTTTGCCTACGCTCTGCTGGTCTTTGCTGCCAGCTTTGTCGGTACCGCGGCCTATGGAGGACGCTTTGGCGGAAGCGGCCAACGTGGCGGCCTCAAACTGGGGTCACGAATGGGCTGGATCATCATGGAAATACCGGGGCTGCTGGTATTTCCCGTGGTGTTTTTTATGGGGTCTCGAGCGGGCGATATCGTTCCGCTTTTTTTCCTCGCCATCTGGATCATGCATTACAGCAACCGTGCGCTGATCACCCCAATGCTCATGCGAGTGCAGCCAGGGTCCGCCGCCAGCTTTTCAGTCGGCGTGATCATAGCCGGGTGGGTCACACTGCTGTTACACGGGTATTTTAATGCCGCCTACCTGACCGAATTTGGCGACCAGTACACCCCTGACTGGTTCAGCGATCCACGCTTCCAGATAGGCCTGCTGGTGTATCTGGCAGGTTTCGCTCTCAATCTGCACTCCGACCGCATACTGCGCAACTTACGCGCCAAGACACCCAGTGCCGATGAGCCACGCTACAAAATCCCCTATGGCGGCGGGTTCCGCTGGGTAACCTGTCCCCAGTACCTGGGGGAAATTATGTCGTTTACGGGCTTTGCCATTATGACCTGGAATCTTGGTGCCGTATTTGTCCTGGCCATGACGGCGGGGAACCTGATTCCTCGCGCCCTTTACACCCACCGGTGGTTCCTGAAAAACTTTGAGGACTATCCAACCGAACGACGCGCCATCTTTCCAGGGCTGCTCTGAGCTCGGGCACCGTAGGGCGCGATCAGTCACCCTCCTCTCGGCCGTCAGCCGCCGGCTCAAACCATATGGCTGAGCCAATCGCCCGCTCTTGAATCGAAACGGGGGATCGCGGCTCAATACCGAGATCCCGGGCATCGTATGTCGACCAGCGAGGCGTTGGTATTTCCAACACCCGGGCGTAGTAAAACGCGGGACGATCAGCGTCAAAGTCATCATCCTGCCACCAGCCCGACAGCGTTGGTGCGCCGATGGTATTGCTGTAAGTGCTGTTGACGGCGTCGACCGTATTGCCGACTGCGGCAAGGCGCCCTGTTTCAGGATCGATTGATCTCTCCCCTGACCAACTGACATCCATGACCTGTTCATGGCTGACACCCTGCGTATCGACCCATCCCTTTATGATCTGCAGCCGATCCAGATTCGCCCCCAGCGCATCCCGGGCAGCGAATACGACAAAGCCGGGCGCTTGCCCCGGTTCACCTTCAGGCAGGCGCGATC
>JAKMEU010000316.1 GCA_022425845.1 Luminiphilus sp.
CGTGTGGGGGAGGCTTGATGCCCACGCTGCGGGCGTTTTATCCCGTGCGGGCGTTTCCCGACATGCCCGATGCAGACGTAGCCCCCGCCTATGAGGCGCTGCGGCGTTTCCACCAACTGGCGGATGATCCGCAGTTTGAGCTGACCTTTCGTTTGGGCCCTGGCGACATCATGTGCTTCGATAATCGTCGTGTGCTCCACGGGCGCAAGGCGTTTTCCGGCTCGGGAAAGCGCCACTTACAGGGTATTTACATCGATCGGGATGAAATACTGTCCCGAGGACGCGCGCTGAACCGGGCACGGGGGGCAGGCGCCGGTCACTAGTTCCCCTCGGACGGGCCCGACTGTGGGTTTGGCCTGGAGTCACCCAACGGATCGACCCCCTTCAACAGGAAAACAGGATTTGATATGCCATTGGCCATGCGGAAAAAAGTCTTTATCACGGCAGCGCTGACCGGTTCGGGCAGCACCCAGGATCGCAGCGACAAAGTCCCTCGAAGTCCCGAACAGATTGCCGAGGCCGCGATCGAAGCGGCGCGGGCCGGGGCGGCCGTGGTTCACTGTCATGTACGTGACCCTGAGACGGGCGCGCCGGCGCGGGATGTGCCCCTGTATCGCGAGGTGGTGGAGAGGATTCGAGCGTCCGACGTTGATGTGGTCATCAACCTCACTGCAGGGATGGGGGGCGACATGGTGTTTGGTCCTACCGATGCACCGCTGCCCTTGGCTGAGCAGGGCACCGACATGGTGGGCGCAGCGGAGCGTGTTGCCCACCTTGAAGCCTGCCTGCCGGAAATAGCGACCCTCGATTGCGGCACCATGAACTTTGCCGAGGCCGATTACGTGATGACCAACACGCCGGGCATGCTGCGGGATATGGCGCAGCGGATGGCCGACCTGGGCATCCAGATCGAGATCGAGGCGTTTGACACCGGCCATCTCTGGTTCGCCAAGCAGCTGGTGGCCGAGGGCATTATTCCGGCCCCGGTGATGGTGCAGCTTTGTATGGGGGTTCCCTGGGGTGCACCGGATGATCTCAATACGTTTATGGCAATGGTGAATAACGTGCCCGACGACTGGGTGTACTCGGCCTTCTCCATCGGGCGGCATCAGATGGCCTATGTCGCGGCCGCGGTCCTGTCGGGGGGTAATGTGCGGGTCGGGCTTGAGGATAACCTGTGGCTTGATAAAGGACGGCTTGCCACCAACGCGGAACTGGTGGAGCGCGCAGCAACAATTATTGGCGCCATGGGCGTCGGGATTATGACCCCTGATGAGGTGCGGGCCGAGTTGCAGCTGACCCGACGAGACCTGCCCTGATGCCCGTTGCAGCTGTTATTGGCGGCGGGGTCATCGGCTCCGGTTGGGCAGCACGCTTTCTGCTCAACGGTTGGCATGTCCGGTTTTATGACCCTGCACCCGAAGCGGGGGGTGCCCTGTCACGCTCGCTCGAGAAAGCCCGTCGCTGGATGCCGGAGGTTTATGACGGCTTACCCGAGGAGGGGCTGCTTGAGGTGGTCGACAGCCTCGAAGCCGCTGTTGCCGAAGCCGACTGGATTCAGGAATCAACCCCCGAGCGCCTGCCCGTGAAACACGCCGTGTTGGCGGCTATCCAAAGCGACTGTTCGCCTTCGGCAGTGGTGGCCTCGTCTACGTCGGGGTTTATGCCCTCGGAATTGCAGGCGGAGTCGGCGCGACCTGAGCAGATCCTGGTTGCACACCCCTATAACCCGGTTTATCTGCTACCCATCGTGGAGTGCGTTGGGTCTCCGGTAACGTCACCGGTGATCCAGGCGCGTGCGATGTCGATTCTGGAGCAGATCGGTATGAAGCCGGTGGCGGTGGGCGCCGAAGTTCCAGCCCATATTGGTGATCGTCTCATGGAGGCCCTGTGGCGGGAGGCCCTCTGGTTGATCAAGGACGGTGTCGCGACCACCGGCCAGATTGACGACATCATGACCCATGGCTTCGGCTTGCGTTGGGCCCAAAAGGGTTTGTTTGAAA